>JBNJGP010000097.1:0-8229 GCA_051747805.1 Candidatus Muiribacteriota bacterium | reverse complement strand
TCATTATTTTTTAACATACGCTCTTAGATTTTTTTGTGATTTTGTTTCGTAATAAATTTTAACCTCTTGCTCTAATCTGTTTTTCTCGGCTTCTATCTGCTTCTATCGGCTTTTGTCGGCTCTTCTCGGCCTCTATCGTCTCACCTCTCACTTCTCACCTCTCACCGCTCCTATCGTCTCACTTCTCACGGCTCTTCTCGGCTTCTCACCTCTCACGGCTTTTGACTTTACTATCTTAATTCTTTTTCAAGATTAAGGTTTTTAAAATATTTCTTAAACATAAAATAAATAAGCAAATCAAAAATCAAAAACATTATAAAAACATAAAATAAAAAATAAAAATCAAAAACCAGATAGAGTCTATCAACAAAATATACTTCCTGAGGAAGCGTTACCCGGCCATTAAGAAGTTTGATAAGTCCCCAGGATAAAAAACTGCCTCCAATAAAAATCAAGGCCACTCCAGTTGAAAAAATTTTAAAAAAATTTAAACTTAATTCTTTTCTTTTTATACCTCCTGCAACCATATAGCAGAACTCTTTTCTGTGATAGTTAATTCTTGAAACCATAAAAAGCCATATCATAATAAAAAACATTAAACTAACAATTGCATAAATAACAAGCGAGACAAGTTTTTCAGTATTAATTGCCTGAACAAATATATTATTAGTATCAAAAACTGTATTTATTTTAAAATCACTGAACTCTCTCTCTATTTTTGAGGACACTCCCCCAACATCGCCCAAACGATTAGTCATAACACCTATACTTTCAAATCCTGAAGGCAAAATAAAAAAATTATTGTAGGTTGAAATATCCATAAAAATAGTAAAGTAATCCATTTCATACATTCCTGAAGAAAATATACCTGTTACCCTGTAAATTTTTTTTTCTTCAATATTCGACAGCTCAACAAAATCTCCTTTTTTTACCTCAAGCAACGAGGCAACGCCCTCTCCAATAACAATCCCGTCTTTTTCCCAGTTTCCATTCAACTTAATATTAATTTTATTTTTAGCAGGGGATAAAAAGTCAAACGCGAATACATTTACTCCTGAATAGTAATTCTCTTTTTTCATTAAAGCCTGAGACGAAGAATGAGCAAGAGTAAATTTGATACCATTTAATTTATCTGTTTTTTTCCTGAAATCTCCCAAAAAATCTTTATTAATGAAACTGCCGTCCGCTTTTTGAACATTTATGTGAAAAGAATTAATAAAAAGATTATTTGTAATATATTTTTCATATCCATTTAACAAAGCTGCCACAAAAAAAACCATACATAAGAAAAATATGCCAAGAATATGAAACAGCAAAATGGTTGATTTAGAGCTTAGAAAAACAATTTTTAATAGAAAAGGATTAATAAACTTTCTGAGCATAATAAAAATTTTACCTCAAAAAAACAAAAGGCGACCTCTCTATGAAGTCGCCTTTTTAATATTATGGTGGAGATGAGCGGGGTCGAACCGCTGACCTCCTGCTTGCAAGGCAGGTGCTCTCCCAATTGAGCTACATCCCCAATTTTATTTCAAAAATGGTGGGCCTAACTGGAGTTGAACCAGTGACCTTACGCTTATCAGGCGTACGCTCTAACCACAGCTGAGCTATAGGCCCCTTAATGTTTAATCAGGTTATCATAAAAAATATTTGAAAGTCAAGGAAAAAATTAAACTCACCAATTCTCAATTTAGCCGAAAATCCTTTAGTGGTCAGGCCTACACACTTTGCTTTTTCGCAAAGTGATGTCGGCGCTGACCCCATCAAATCAAGGATTTTCTCTATTTTTATTGAGAATTGGTAATTAAACTTTTGTTAATTGTAAAATCATAGTTTCCGGTGTTAATATAAACAATAAATAAATATTTAATATTTGAGTTACCTAAAATATGAAACTCAAAATTCAAGGAGCATAATTTATGATATTAACTATTGATGGAAACAGTTTAAATATCTCAAAAATCAGTAATTTTTTAAACAATCGATATTCTAAGGTAGTTCTTTCTAAAAAAGCTGAGGAAAAAATTAAAAGTTCTTATGAAAATGTTGTGAAAATAATAAATGAAGAAAGACCTGTTTATGGTATAACAACAGGTTTCGGATCTTTTGCCGATGTTTTAATCAGCAGAGAGGACGCAAAAAAACTACAGGAAAACCTTATAAAATCTCATGCTGCCGGAACCGGTAACCCTTTTGATGAAAAGCTGGTACTATTAATTATGCTTTTAAGGGCCAATGCTCTTGCAAAAGGTTATTCCGGAATTTCACCCACAACACTTAATTTATTACTTGAGTTTATTAATAAAAAATTAATTCCTTATGTTCCTAAATACGGCTCGGTTGGAGCAAGTGGTGACCTTGCCCCCCTCTCTCATATTGCATTAGCCCTTATAGGTAAGGGGGAAATTTTTTACAAAGGAAAAAAAATGTCTGCTCACGAAGCTCTTCATAAAGCCGGACTCAAAAAAATCAGACTACACGCAAAAGAGGGTCTTGCATTAACTAATGGTACGCAGATGATGAGCGCTGTACTGAGCTATGCTTGTTCCAAATTTGAAACTTTATATAAACTTGCAATTATTTCAAGCAGTATGAGCGTTGAGGCTCTGCTTGGTTCTATAACACCTTTTGATTCAAAAATACATAATGCACGTCCCCACAAAGGCCAGAAATTAACTGCTTTTTTACTTACTGAAATTTTAAAAGACAGCCAGATTGTTAAATCTCATGAAAACTGTTCCAGAATTCAGGATGCCTATACTTTGAGATGTATTCCACAGGTTTATGGAGCCTGCTTTGATACATATAATTATGTAAAAGGTATTGTTGAAACAGAAATTAACTCTGCAACAGATAATCCCCTTATTTTTGATGAAAATAATGTATTAAGCGGAGGGAATTTTCATGGCGAACCAGTTGCATTTGGCCTTGATTTTCTAGCTCTTGCATTTTCAGAATTAGGAAATATGATTGAAAGAAGAATAGACCGTATGCTTAATAGTAATTCTAATAAAACACTTCCCCCTTTTCTTACTGAAAAAGGAGGTCTTAACTCTGGATTTATGATAGCTCAGTACACCGCAGCGGCACTCGTTTCTGAAAACAAATTATTATGTCATCCAGCCTCAAGTGATTCAATACCTACATCTGCCAATCAGGAAGACCATGTAAGTATGGGAAGTATTGGTGCTGTTAAAATTTTAAAAATTATTGAAAATTTAGAGGCAATTATCTCTATCGAGCTTTTATGCTCCTGTCAGGCGCTTGAATTCCATAAAAACACCGAACCATGTGCTGTTAACAGTGAAGTTTTAAAAATTATCCGTAAAAAAGTTCCTTTCTGGGAAGAAGACGGAATCACCTATAAAGAAATTGAAAATATTAGAAAAATTATTTATTCTAAAGATATGAAAAAAATTATAAATAACCTTAAAATTAATGAATAAAAGGAGTAATTATGAGTATTAAAGCTTTCACGGGCGATAAATTAAACTGTAAAGGCTGGATACAGGAGGCCGCACTTAGAATGCTAATGAACAACCTTGACGATGAGGTTGCAGAAGATCCGGATAATCTAGTTGTTTACGGCGGAAATGGTAAAGCCGCAAGAAACTGGGACTGCTATAACAAAATTGTTGAAACACTTAAAGAGCTTGAAGATGATGAAACTTTACTTATACAGTCAGGAAAACCAGTAGCTGTTTTTAAAAGTCATTCTGACGCTCCCAGAGTACTTCTTGCTAATTCTATGCTAGTTCCTCACTGGGCAAATCTTGATTATTTTAATGAGCTTGACAGAAAAGGGTTAATTATGTACGGACAGATGACTGCCGGTTCCTGGATTTATATAGGCTCTCAGGGCATATTGCAGGGAACCTATGAAACTTTTGCGGCTTTAGCACAGAAACATTATAACTCCGACCTCAGGGGAAAACTTGCGGTTTCTGGCGGATTAGGTGGAATGAGCGGTGCTCAGCCTCTTTCAGTAACCATGAATAATGGTGTTTACCTTGGAATTGAAGTTGACCCTTCAAGAATAGAAAAAAGGTTAAAAACAAAGTACATTGATAAAATGACACATAATCTTGACGAGGCTCTTGAAATGATTCTTGAGGCTAAAAAGAATAAAAAACCACTTTCTGTTGGTCTTGTTGGAAACTGTGCCCAGGTTCTTCCAGAAATGATTAAAAGAAATGTTATTCCCGATGTTCTCACTGATCAAACTTCTGCTCATGATGAATTAAATGGTTATGTTCCACATGGAATAAGTTTTAAAGAAGCAATGGATTTAAGAAAAAATAATCCTCAAAAATACAAACAGCTTTCAATGCAGTCTATTGTTGTTCATGTTGAGGCAATGCTTGAAATGCAGAAACGAGGCGCCGTTACTTTTGATTATGGTAATAATATCAGAGGTCAGGCAAAAAAAATGGGAGTTGAAAATGCTTTTGACTTTCCGGGTTTTGTTCCCGCGTATATAAGACCACTTTTTTGCGAGGGCAAAGGACCATTCAGATGGGCTGCGCTTTCAGGAGACCCCGAAGATATATACACTACTGATAAAGCACTCATTGAAGCTTTTCCTGAAAATACAAAGCTTATTAACTGGCTTAAAATGGCTCAGGAAAGGGTTGCTTTTCAGGGTCTTCCCTGTCGTATCTGCTGGTTAGGATACGGTGAAAGAGAAAAAGCTGGCCGTATTTTTAACGAACTTGTTAAATCAAAAAAAGTTAAAGCTCCTATTGTTATTGGGCGTGACCACCTTGACTGTGGCTCTGTAGCCTCACCAAACCGCGAAACCGAGAGCATGAAAGACGGCAGTGACGCTATTGCTGACTGGCCAATTCTGAACGCTCTTATTAACTCAGTTAATGGTGCAAGCTGGGTTTCAGTTCATCATGGTGGTGGTGTAGGAATTGGATATTCTATTCATGCGGGTATGGTTATTGTTGCAGATGGTACTGAAGCAGCCGGTAAACGTTTATCCCGTGTTTTAACTTCAGACCCGGGAATGGGAATTGTTCGCCATGCCGATGCAGGATATGATGATGCTATTAAAAACGCTCAGCAGATGAAAGTTAATATTCCTTTTTTAAAATAAATGGTTTTAAGTTTAAAACCATGTGAGAGGATAATGAATTATCCGTAAGAGGAACTAAAGTTCCGTAAAGAGTCGCTTACGCTCCATGAAAAAAGCAAACAAGTTTATAAAAGCAGTAAAGTTGGCTAAAGCCAACAGTAAACAACCAGAGGTTGAGTAAAGTCAGCTAATGCTAACAGCAAAAAGATAAAAAGTGCTTTTGATTATAACTGCTGAATTTATTCAGCATTACTTGGTCTTTAGACCATTTACTATCACCGATAGGTGATTTTACTTGTTGCGATAGCAACAATAACTTTTTACTATAAAATCTCCCCTCTCTTTATAGTTAATTCAACAGGATTAATTCCAAAATGATATGGAATATATTTATAATTAGGAGCATCTAAAATAATAACATCTGCCAGTTTACCCTTCTGAATAGAACCCGTTTTTTTAGCCAACCCCATAGCATATGCCCCATTTAACGTTGAGGCAACAAGCACCTCGGCCGGAAGCATCCTTAAATATTGACACGATAAATGCATTGAAAAAAATAAATTTTCACAATATGAGCTCCCCGGATTAAAATCGCTTGCTAAAGCAACCGGAAGCTCAAATTCATCAATCATTTTCCTGGCATTCTGATATTCTTTTGACCTTAAATTATATAAAGTCGCAGGCAAAAGAGTTGCAATCGTGCCGGATTTTTTAAACCCCTTTAATGCATTATCTGATACTTTAAGCAAATGATCCGCGCTGACAGCCTCAACCTCCACCGCAGTTTCACCTGCAGCAGAATAAGCCAGCTCATCAGCATGCATTTTTGGAAGCAAATTATATTTTTTAGCCTCTAATAAATGGCTTTTAGCATCATCAGGCGAAAAAACTCCTTTTTCACAAAAAATATCGCAAAATTGTACAATGTTTAAATCTGCAATTTTAGGAAGAACATTTTTATTTAAATGATTTATAAAATCTGAATGATTATCAAAATCATCTGGAAGGGCATGTGCTCCTAAAAAAGTAAGTGCAATTTCTGGATTAATCGCACGTAATTTATCTGCAACCATAAGCTGTTTAGCCTCAGTTTCATAATCAAGACCATAACCTGACTTTATTTCAACAGAAGTTGTACCATATTTAAAACAGCTTTTTAATCTTTTAACAGCAGAATTAAATAAACTCTCTTGGCTTTCATTTCTTGTGCCATTAACAGTATTTTTAATTCCACCACCAGCCTGCATAATTTCCATATAGGATTTACCCATAATTCTCATTTCAAACTCATCTTCACGCGAACCTCCAAAAACTAAATGAGTATGACTATCACATAACCCAGGCATAACAACCTTGTTTTCGGCATTAATTACTTCAATATTTTTATTTTGATTAATTAACTTCTGAGCCTCTTTATTAGATATAATATCCTCAATAAATTCATCATTTATCAAAACAGCCTTGTCTCTGACAATATGGAGTTCCTGCATTTCTTTACCCGAACGTGGTTTTCCATAATCTTTTATTTGTAAAATTTCATTTGCATTAATTATAATTTTTTTACTCAAAATAAACCTCCCTTATAAAATAATTCAATCCCAGCTTGCACTTTTCCATGTTGTATCAAGCATTGAATAACGAGTAAGTCTGGGGGGGATTCTAATATCAAAAACTCTATCATAATCATCATCCCAGCTGTATCCGCCAGAATCAACACAATCACCGATTTCACCAGTTTCCTTTAACTCATACCAGTTTTCATCAAGTTCGGGATCTCTTGGCATGAAAGATGTACTTCTTGGTCTTACCTGCCAGTCAACCTCATTTGTAAGCGGGTTAACAGGCACATTAGGCAGATAACCATTTTCAATAAGTTCCCTGAAATCAATAGGATACTCATTATCAAAACGGTCATTAGCATATTGATGTAAGATTTTTCTCATTCTTCCAAGCTGGGCCAGAGTTAAATTCTTTCTGGAATCCTCCCAGTAATTTCTAACCTCATAACCTAAAACACTCACTATAACACTTAAAATTGCCACAACAAGCAAAATTTCAATAAGGGTTATTCCCTTCTTTTTATTCATAAAAAGAGTCAACTCCAGTTATTTCAATATCCTGTGCCCTGTTTTTTGCTTCAGTCTGCGCATTAGTTGAAGAAAAAAAGTAATTACCCGCATATTTATCAAAAAGTACCTCATCTGAAGGATAGTTGATATCATCATCATTATCATTTAAATAATTATATAAGTGGGCTTTACCGAAACTTATATGTTCTATTAAATAATACGGATATGTATTTTCAGGGGTTGAGTCGCTTCTAGTTTTATTTACACGCCAGTACTGATGAAGAGGTTTGCCAAAAGTTTTACTGTTATCATTATAATAAGCCGGGTCAAGCCTTGGATCTTCGGGCTCAAGAGAGGAAATATTAACATGAGTTAAATCGTAACGGTTTCTACTTCTAACGTTTCTTATGCCTCTGTGAGAACCATATCTTGGTTCCCCACCTCTAATAGGAGGATCAAAATAAGGAGTATTTTCCGCTATTGGTACAATAAAACCTTTACCTGCGAATTTATTTTCACCCGCAACAAGAACCCATCTTTCAACAAAGCTATCAGAAATATCACACCAGTAATTTATTGCTATTTCCCAGTCTGCCTCCCCAAGTGTCGGATCGCTTGGAATTTGGGGGAGATATCCTTTAATTTCAAGAACCTCCAGTGAACGGGGGTACATTTCCCAGTCTGAATAATACTGGTTTATTGCTCTGCGTATTGAGTCCAGGTTATAAAGAAGGGTGTTTTCTTTTGCACCGTCCATTGAGTCAATTATCCAGGGGGTTGCAACAATTGCAATTATTGAAATTATTGTAATGGTAATTATTAATTCGATTATTGTAAAGGCTTTCATGATTTCATTATAGCATAATGCGACTATTATAAACAAGTTTATAATAGTCTGTGTAGCAATTCTCAATTTAGCCGAAAATCCTTTATTGGTCAGGCCGAGAAGAGCCGTGAGAAGTGAGAGGTGAGACGATAGGAGCCGATAGGAGCCGAGAAGAGCCGTGAGAGGCGAGAAGTGAGAGGTGAGACGATAGGAGCCGATAGGAGCAGACAAAAGCCGAGAAAAACAGATTAGAG
>JBNJGP010000096.1:0-8341 GCA_051747805.1 Candidatus Muiribacteriota bacterium | reverse complement strand
ACCAGCAAAATCATATACATTCCAACCCGAATTAGTAAAATCCATAAAATTTAAAGTACTTTCAAAATACTGATAAGCGCCTTCATCTTTGCAAAAATCACGGTAGGTATTATCAGAAAAAACCATAGTTTTATTATCTATATCAGCTTTTGCAAATGAGTCAAAATCAAAATCAAATTCTTTTTCTAATTCTAAAATTTCAAATTTAGTAGTTGTATATGGATTATTACTATCTTTTTCAATATGTAGAACTTTAAATACATTTTCAGTGTCGGATTTTTTTTCAATAAAAGTGAAAATTGTATCTTTATAATCACCCTCATCTTTAATAAAACTTACAGTATTCTCTGAAACACTAATACTTTCATAGGATAAAGGCCATAAGTTTTCTAAGTTTAATATTCCAGCATTTGTGTTAGAAACATATATCAATTCAGTTGGTGAATTTATATCATCATAATAAAAACCAGCAAAATCAGTTGCAGTTGTTTGAATGGTTTGCAATTGACATACCTCGCCATCAACTGAATTTGCTTCAGTGAGAGGACCATATTTTACATCCCAGCCATCATTATCAATGGTTTCTACTTTTTCAATAAAAGTATCAACACCATCTATAATAATATTGATCAAACCTCTTTCAGTAATACTATAGTTACCTGAATAGGATGTTGTGTTATCAGTAATATGAAATAAATTCGTTGAATCTTCAAAAAATAAATATTTTAAATTAGCTGGATCTTCATTTAATTGAAATGTTTTACCAGAAACATCTGACGCTGTAAATTTTGGTTTAGGTGGTCCTACAGTTGCTGCAATTTTTGCAGGAGGATTTGTTAAACCATCTGTCAAAACATATAAATAAATTTTTCCTTCATCAAAAAGACTGTCTGAATCAACAAAAACATATTCAATTTCATCATTTTCTGTGGTAACTTTTATTATTTTTTCACCTGCATATTCAACTAATTCCCATTCACCGTTAACATCGCCAATTGAATTATAAAAAACACCATCGGCTAAAAACTCAACATAACCTTCATGCTCGCCAGCATTAAAACTATAGGATTTCCCTTCTAAATTCGCAACTGTTAAATCTGTATAAAGTTCTAAATCAAGGATTTTTTGCCATGTTGCAACCCATAAGTCCACAATTTCATTCCCATTTTTTCCTATTAAAAGTACATTATAATCATTCGAATTTTTACTTAAAACATGTATTTTTGCATCAATTGTTTTTCCGTCTTCTGTTAAAGATACCGAGAAATAACCATCATCGTTTAAAAAAATAACATTTTCTTTTGATATTTCATCCTCGTCTGCTGAAGCAACTTCAACATTTGTTCCATTTTGTGTAATATACAACATTTCAGATTTATTACTGAAAACAAAACCATCAAATTCATCTTGAGTCAAACTCGGATATTGTATTGGCTGCATTGTTATTGTTGATTTTGATGCTGGATTATCAACAGCCCAGAAATCAACAGTCCAGTTATTATCATCAACAGCAGTTTTTTCCATATAATATACTGTATCAGCTTCCAGCTTAATTCGACCTAAATTTGTTATAGTCCATTTTCCAGGACCAGAATTATCATCATCATTTGGATCTATAAATCCAACTTGGCCAAATGCTTGTTGACTTTCAAAAATCATGTATTCAGTATTGCTTTCACCTTCATACTGAAAATTCTTTCCATTAAGTTCTGCTTCAGTAAATTCAAATGTCGGTTCATCAGTCTCTTCATAATAAGTTTTAAAAGAATAAGAATCTTCAGTTACATCTAAAAATATTGTTTTATTATCTGAAATTTTATCAAAACTTTCTTTTGTAATACCAATATCAGCTAAACCAAAATCATCCCAGTCATTATCAAGTATTGAATTAATAATTGATTGATTTTCAGCAAAGTAATTGGCTTTTGCAACTTTTTCAATTGTATTTTTTAAAGATGTTATTTCATCATCACCTGTTGTTTCATCAAAAATTGCATCAGTATTTTCTTCGATATACTTCGTTACCGCAATACTTGTTTTAATGATTACACTATTTTTAACCTCAGGCATTCCATCAGGAACTGTAATAATATCTCTATTTAAAGATGTTGTAATTACATCAGCAATATCAGGAACATAATCCGAAAAATTGCCACCCTTGTTTTCCATAATTTTTAATGCGGCATTTGCAGCAATGGCTGCCTGCAATTTTGAAACATTAGACAAAGCAGTTCCATCAGGATCTATACCAAACATGGGATCATCATAAATATCTTCTTCGGTTATCTCTATATCATTGTCAGTAAACAATGTAGCAATATCAGCTGCATTATCTCCTTTTGCAACAACAGTTGTTAAAGGCGAAGCTATGTATTTGCCATTTATCAAATTTGGATTTGCCTCTACTTTTCTTTGAAGAATTGGACCAGTATAGGGTTCTCCTAAATGAGTTCCCCGTTCTGTCATAATTATGTAATTACCCTCAGAAACTTCACTTGTGAATTCAAACTGACCATTTGCGTTTGAATAGGTAGAAAATTGAACTCTTTCCCCATCTGGAGTATACTCAGCAAATTGAGCTC
This sequence comes from Candidatus Muiribacteriota bacterium, assembly GCA_051747805.1. Taxonomy (GTDB): domain Bacteria; phylum Muiribacteriota; class Muiribacteriia; order Muiribacteriales; family Muiribacteriaceae; genus JBNJGP01. Next base: position 5,759 of record JBNJGP010000096.1, on the reverse strand, counting down.
CAACAATATAAGGGTCAACTGCAATACCATAGGTTTTTTCTACCGGATCAGAACTACTACTACTACCTCCAAGACAACCGGCCATAAAAATCGAAAAACATAAAACTAAAACAAGAATTAGACTAAATGAAAATTTTTTCATTTCCCCTCCCCAAAATATTTTATCTTAAATTATATTATTATATTATATATATTATATTTGTTTATTGCAAGTTTTTTGTTGGGGTCATTTGGGGTCAGTGGGGTCATTTGGGGTCAGATCATCAATATTCAATAATTATTTCCGAATTTGTTGTAATATCCTATGATATAAATTTTGAACCTTAATATTTTTATCAATTTTTTTATCAAAATTTTTTATATTCATCAAAACACTATTACCATTAATTCCAAAAATCTTACCGATTTCTCTATTTTTTAATCTTGTGTTTTCAGACAAAATCTTCATAGTCATTACTCTATAAAAATTATTGTACTTTTGTTCAATTATATTTTCTTCTGGTAAATTTGTAACATTGGATATTATTTTCAATATTTCTTTATACCCTCTAGGCCTTGAATCCACACTAGTAATTAAATCTTTATTATCTACACCAGGATTTAAATATTTTTTATCAATATCGTCTATAAATTTCTTATCGCCCAGTATGGACTTTTTATATATTTTTCTTTTGATATCTTTTTCTTCTATCTGCTTATTGAGATTGTTTAAATACCCATCAAAACTATCTTTTAAACACTTACCAAAATATTTTAAAATTAATTTTCTATTTAGTTTTTTAATTGTTTTAGTTTTAATTCCCAGATAATATCCCAGTGAACTGTGAGGATAGGACAGCCCGATTTCTAAACCAAATTTTTTAATTGGATTCTGATGAATATAATTTACCAATGTTAATGCATAACTTTCGGAATCAACTACTATACTTTTATATCGGCCGGCAAAAACTGCACCACAACTTTCTTTTTTTTTAGTATACCAGGTAGCATAACTGTTGTTTAAAACCTTCATAAAATCAGGCAAGTTTGGCTCAGGTGTCTGAATAAATAAATGAAAATGATTATCCATTATACAGTATGCAAAACAAATTACATTAAATTTAATCAAGTTTTTATCAAGGTATTCAATAAATTTAAATTTACTTTTATCATCCGGAAATATATTTTCTTTCCTAATTCCTCTTGACATAATATGATAATAAGCATATTCAAAAACTATTCTTAATTGTCTGGCCATAATTATTAATTATATCATTATTAATTTATACTTCAAACTTATTGAATATTGATGATCTGACCCCAATGACTGCTTTTTGTTTTTGTTTGGCTTCTATCATTATGTCGTAGGGATTTTGCAGGGGTTGAATTTTTTGCATCAGGGTCAAAAATTTATAAAAGTCCTCTGGTTTTATATAATCTGTGTGTGGGCAGCCTTTATTGCTTTTTCTACTTGATAAATGAAATACAGGTATGTCGTTTTTCCAGGTTTTTACGACTTGCGAGACTATTTCTTCAAGATTTTGAATTTTTTCATTACAGGGTTTATTACAGATATGATGCAGGATATCAAAAACTAATGGGATATTTATTTGTTTTGTTAATTCTAAAACATCTAATACATTATAGGATTTATCATCATTTTCGAGGATTATCATTTGCTGGGCGACTTTTGAAAGTTTTTTAAAATTCTGAATGAAATTAAATTTTGCTTTTTCTTTATGCCCATAAACTCCACCTGTGTGAATTACAATTTTTCCTTTTTCTGGATATAGTATTTCTAAAAAATCTTTATGATACTCAATTTCTTTTATTGCATTATTTACAACATCGGGTCTTGGAGAATTTATTACTGTATATTGCCCGGGATGCATAGTAAATCGCATTTTGGTTTTCTGTGCTGTTTTTTTTAATTCTAATAGTTCATTTTTAAAATCCTGCTTCCAGTCGAATTGAAATTCTTTATGTGAAGCAAATGGTATTATCTCAGAGCTTATTCTAAAAAAATTTATTTTCTGCTGCTGATTCCATAAAATTATTCTTTTTAAAGATTCCAGGTTATATTTAACCGTTTCTTTGTATTTATCATAGTTTAAATTTCTTAACCGGAATGTTTTATTTGATGGTTGTGGCAATTCTGTGTTTAGACATGCGTAACCTAAATATCTTAGCTTCATTTGACCTCTATTTTTTTAACCTATTAATTTGTTTAAAAATTCGTTAAATTATATTATATATTTTTGAATCTCTAAATATTGTTTCAAAGAATGTTATCATAAATAAGAAATATTAACCATGAATTGGTTAATGGGGTCGGAGCATCGATTTTTCATAAATATATACTTATAATTAGCGGTTATAAAAGGAATAAACTGTATTTATGATAAAAAAAATTTTATTTTATAAAAAAAATATAGGTAAGTTAATAATTTTTTTGATAATATTTCGCTAATTAATGATGTTTTATTTATTTAATAAATTTGGTTTACTAATTTTGTGGTGATAAAAAACACGCTATAATCAAAACAAATTCCAATTATAACTTAAACTTATGAAAAATCGACGCTGCGACCCCAATGACTTGTTTTTTGGGGATTTTTGTTGTAAATTTACATGAATGAATTATATTCAATATTATTTAAAGAATAAAAACGTGCTGACGACCGGGTTTATTTTAAATTTTTTTTCCAGTTATGGTCAAACTTTTTTTATTTCCCTATATGTTCCTCATATAATTAAAGACCTAGGTATTGCCTCCGGTATTTCTGGTTTTTTATATGGTGCTGCAACTATACTAAGCTCTATAACTATTATATTTGTGGGTAAATATATTGATACTATAGATATCCGGATTTATACTGTTTTAACTGCTATTCTAGCTGTTGGTTCCGGTTTATTTCTATCTTTTTCTTTTAATATTTATATTTTTTTTCTGGGATTATGGGGATTAAGACTTGCTGGTCAGGGTTTGATGTCACATATTTCTTTAACTGCTATATCTAAAATTTATAATGAGACACGTGGCCGGGCTTTAAGTATTGTGTCTCTGGGTTATCCTGTTGGCGAGGCTCTTCTTCCCACAATCGTTGGATTTAAAATTTCAAATTTCGGCTGGCGTAACTCAATGCTGATTAACTCTATAACAATTTTTTGTGTATTAATTCCTGTGATACTTTTTTTTATGAAAAATCCCACTTTTAAAAAGATAAATAATATTTCACGTTTTGACAGTAGAAAAAATAAATTTTCACGTTCCTTTTTATTAAAAGATAGTAAATTCTACATTCTGGCGGCTAATTACTGTGTTTTACCGATGATTATTACTGGGTTGTTTTTTTATCAGGTAATTCTTGCTGAAGAAAAAGGCTGGGGTATAGAGGTTATTACAACTGCTTTTATATTTTTTGCTCTATCAAGGGTGATTTTTTCCTTATACAGCGGTAAACTTATTGATAAATTTAAGGCTGTTAATGTTTTTCCATTCCATCTTCTGCCTTTTGCGATTGGATTGTTTGTTATTGGTTTTATAGATCATCAGATTGCAGCATATCTTTATTTGTTTTTTTCTGGTATCACTATGGGTTTAAGTAATATTGTAAAATCCGCTCTGATTGCCGAGATATATGGCACTGAATTTTTGGGAAGTATTCGTGCAGTATTTGCAACAACTATGGTTTTAAGTACTGCTCTTGGTCCGGTGATTTTTGGTTTTATGATGGATTCAGGATTTTCTCTTATAGTTATAACCCGTTTTACTATTCCATTTGTGTTGATTGTTGCTCTGAGTTCCACTTTTTTAAATCTAGATAAATAAATTTAGTTCAGATTTTATGCCACTGTTCAAATTCTAATACATCTTCTTCTAAAACTTCTTTTATAAACAAGTCTTTTTCAAGCATTAAATCAACTTCATTTTCTTTATCATCCTCTATAAATATTCTTGGTTTGGACCAGTGATCTCTGTTCGTTCCAGATATATATGCTTTTTTTCCGTTGTTCAATAATACTTTTGTTCCTATTGGCATAAATCCTACATGTTTTATAAACGCTTTCATTGCGTTAGAATCAAACTTCTGTGGTGTGTTGGATATTAAATACCTGAGCGCGCTTTGAACTGAGAATTTCTTTCTGTAAACTCTATCTGAGGTAAGTGCATCATATACATCACATATTGCTACAATTCTTGAATATTCCACTAGATTTTCCCCTTTGAAATTCAAATACCCCGAGCCGTCCATTCTTTCATGATGTTGCAAGGCAACTGTAGCGATTATATCTTTTAAATCGTCGTTTAAATTTAATAAATCAAATCCCTCAAATATATGCATCCTTATTAGTTCACGTTCTTCATCATTTAAAATCTTAGGTTTTTCCCATACTTTATCTTTTACGTTCATCATTCCAACATCAGCCATCATTGCTGCCATTCCAAGCTCTGCAATTTTATTAGAATCATAATCCATGAAAAAACCGGTTAAAACTGAAAGAATACAAACATTTAGCGAATGTGAGTATAGATAATTATCCCCTGTAAATACATTTCTTAATCTTGCAACCATATTACGATTATAAAAAATCTGATCTATAAAACCTGAGGCAATATTTTTAATTTTAGATACATCCGGCTCTTTACTTTTAGAAATTTCTTCATATATTTTTTCTACATGTTCATTTGCTTCTTTATAATTTTTTTTAAACAGGCTTCTTGCTTCTTTAATATCTGACACATCAATTTGGGTAGGAGTATAAAAGGTTTTAACGTTACACTTAGGCTCTGTACAGAATTTTGGTATATCTATTTTTGCTTTTTTTCCTGTAGTTTGATTTTTTTGGCCTCTGTAATTCAATAGTTTTTTTAATATATCAAACCCTTTTTGTATATTCTTATCATTAAAATCAACTCCATCAAAGGTTTTAATAATCTTATTTAAATCACGGGGTTTTATTTCTTTGTATAAATTTTTTATTTTGTTAATAATTTCAGGATCCTGAGCTGTTGCAAGTAATTTGCAAATATACAGGGTTGATTTATTTTTATCCGGTGCCTCAAGTGATATTTCAATTGCTGTCAAAGCTACCTGTTTAGCGACTGAAAATATATAGTTATAAATTATATTATAGGCTTCCTCATCTATTTTTATACGGGAACACTGTTTAAGAAGTTCAATTTTTACATCTGGATCGTAAAATTTTTCAAACCCCAGTTTTATAAGGTCTAAAAATTCAGGATGTTTTTCCTGAGAAAGTTGTCTAATAATATAAATAATTTCTCTTGAATTAGAATCGTTTGTAAGATTTAAATAGTTATTTTTCAGAGTTTTTTGAATCCCAGTTAATTTTTCTTTATTTATTTCTGATTTATTATTTGAATCACTCTGTGGTTCTACACTTTCATTTTTATTTTCAGGAAGCGCCACTTTTACTTTTTTTACCCCAAGCTCTTTTAATTTAGATAAGACAGCCTCATCAACAGTGGTGTTTTTTGAAAAAACAATTGCACCATTATATAAAACAGGGGCGGCGATAATATCATTTATTTTTATATCTGCTATTTTTTTCCTTATTCCCTGCAAAAATCCCCCAATAAAGTTTATAATTCCAATTTATAATAATATTAACTTGAGTTTAGAAAATTTTTTAAAAAGGCTTTTGTGGTCAGGCCGACATAAAAGTAAAAAGCTTTCAGCTTAGTAAAATCACCTAAAGGTGATAGTAAAGTTATCTAACGATAACAGTAAATGGTCTTCGACCAAGTAATAATG
>JBNJGP010000095.1:0-8486 GCA_051747805.1 Candidatus Muiribacteriota bacterium | reverse complement strand
TGAGCTTTTTGAAAAAAAAGCCTATATTAAGGGAAGCGATGTTTGTATTCATACGCAGATATTTGCACCTCAGCCCTTCATCTTGATAATTTAGAGCAGATTCAGGCAGTATCCTCGAGAATGTCTACCGCCTCACCCCCACCATTTGCCGCTCATTTTGCTGAAATAAAAATTGATACCTTTACCGGCGAAATTGAAGTATTAAATTATGTAACGTTTACAGACTGTGGTGTGGCAATAAACCCAAAACTGGCAGAAGGTCAGGTTGAAGGTTCGCTTGTTAACGGATTATCTTACGCGCTTGTTGAAGATTATTATTTTTCAGACAGGGGAAGAATGAAAAATAACGGTTTTGCAAACTATAAAATTTATGCTGTTAACGATCTTCCGGAAATGACAAATAAAATTGTTACAGACAGTTATGAAAGTACAGGACCATATGGGGCAAAAAGTGTTGCAGAAATTAACATTAACGGTCCTCTTCCAGTAATTGCAAACGCTTTTTTCAATGCTACCGGCAAAAGATTGCATAATGCTCCTTTTACACCGGAAAAAGTGCTTAAACTTTTAAAAAGTTAGGCGCTGGAGGTTTTTTATGAATAAGAAAATGAAAAGCTTGTTAATCATTATATTAATTCTTGTTATTATTTTCCTTTTCTATTATTCAAGACCATATAATAATGAAATTTTAACTTCAACTATTGCTTCAATAGAAACATACAATAATCCGTATATTACTTCAAAAGCCTATTATGCCCTTGGAAGTGAATTAATAAAGCAGAGTGAAATAAAACGGGGGAGGGAATATGCCTTAAAATCTCTGCAAGTTGCCCATAATGCCGAATTATTAGAGGATAATCTTTTTTTATCTGCTGATTTAGCTAATCTTTTTCATAAAGTGGAGGATTCAAAAAATATGGAGTTCTGTATTAATAAAATTATTCAGAATTCTATTGATTATTCCAGTCTTAACCAACTGCAGCTTCTTGTAGAAATCGCCCCAGTAATTGATAACCCTGTTAGTGTAAGCAAGGTTTTAAATACTCTTGAAAAAAGCAGGGAATATTTAAATACTCTTGATAAAAAATCTAAAGTTAATTTTTTAAGTAAACTATTTAAAATTTATTATGGAATGGATAACCCAAAGTATGAAGATATACAGACTAGTTTAATTGAAAATTTAAAAGAAATAGAAAACAGCGGTTTTATTGCAAATAAATATGCTAATCTTGCCAGTTTTTTTTTAAAGAGAAAAAATCCACAGGAATTTTTAAATTTACTTGTGGTTATTCCTGATGAAGTCCTCAGAATAAATTTATCAATTGACGCTGCTATTTTCTTTTTTGATAATAACATGCGTGATGAGGGAGAAAAGTTTGCCGAGCTTATTGATATTGAAAACATTATGAAAATCAAAGACAAAGGTACCCGAAATAATTTACTTTTTAACTATTCCATAGTTGCTCATAAATATCTTGAAAGAGATATTCTTGAAAAAGTTGCATATTATTTTGAAATTTTAATTGAAAAAGCGCATGAAAGCGATAAGTTTCATCTTAAAAATTCACTTTCAAGCGTCTATTACAGGCTTGATAAAATTAAAGAGGCAAATCAGATTATTGACGAGCTGATTTTTTCTGTTAAAGAAAATGAGGCTGATTATTTAAAAGAAAGAGCATATACAAAAATTTTTGCAAAGGTTGCCCAGAGCTCTAACCATGAAAAAGCCGAGGTTCTTTTAAATCATATTCAGGCTAGAAACGTCTCGAATTTAATAAGCAAACTTGCAATTAACTTAATGGAAAATGCTGAATGCACTGAAAGTATTAAATTCGCCTCAAAAATTGTGGACCCCACCATTAAAGCAGAAACATTGGCTAAATTAAATTATCTATTTCAAAAAAACTGTCATAGAGGTATTTCATTCAGAGAAAAAAGTTATCTTGCTCACAGATAAAATAAAGCGGCTTTTTGCTTTCTTATTTTTATCTTTTTTTAATTTTCCGCTGAATTGGGCTATATCCCCAATATTAAGATTTTGAAGTTTATTTTTATGTTCTTCGCTTTTTATAATAATATCAATAAAATCAATTCCGTTTTTCCCATTACATATTTTATAGCGCCAAGGTGGTTTTGGTTTTCTGTAAATATTATTTGTGCACAACCAGCCTTTAATACTAACATCTCTGTCCGAATTCTGGGGAAAATCTCCAAACTCAACCTTTTGTTCCCGAGGTGTATTCTTTAATATATGAAAGGTAAAATCTGCATCATTAATACTTAAATCAAATTTATTAAATATTTTAACGTCATTAAAAAAAACCGTTTCAAAAAAAGAACATTTAAGGCAGTTTTTGTTTGCTTTTCTGGAAATACATGGCACAAGTTCAGAATAATCCCTATTTTTTTCTAAAAAATCATATACAGCCTGATGAAACACTTTGTTTTTCCTGCGGTTTACAGGTTCAACAAATACAATATAACTTTCACTTTTTCTGGCAGCCAGATGAGCCGCTCTTTTTAAAAAATAACTCTGTTTCTCAAAAGTTTCAAACTCTGTAAAAATATTTTCTGCAACTATAAGATCTTTTTTCTTCAGGTTACTGTAGTCCGGAAATGACCTGTTGATTAATTTTGTCTTTAATGGGAAATTGATAAAAGATTTAAAATCAGAATTCAGAAATAATTTTTTAAATATATATAAATTATCTTCTGAGCAGTCAAGCCCTGTATAATCTACTTTTATTTTTAATTCCCGGATATTTATAAAAAATACAAGAGCCGCAAAAAACGAGCCGGGTCCACATCCTAAATCAACAATTGAAATTTTTTCTCTTCTAAAAAAATCAGTTTTCTTATCTAACTGCTTTAAAATATATAAAGATTTAAAAAAATTTACTGGTAAAAAATAAAAAGAGTAAAGAAGTGCTCTTTCCATTGTATATTCAACGCCTTTTCCCATTGAATGATTTAACGTATCACGGAATTTTGATAGTTTTTCAGAATTCAGCCTGAACTTTCTGCCGTATTTTTGATAAAGTTCCTCAAGAAGCAAATCATAATATTCAGGGAAATTATATTTTTTCATTTTATAAAACCTCTTTCAGATAATCAGCGACTTCCTCAGGAGCATGAGGGTTTGAAAGCATCATGGTTCCAAGTTGAACACAGGAAGCACCAACTTTTAAAAACTCTAGAGCGTCTTCTTTTTTAAATATACCACCAACTCCAATTACTGGAATCTGAATCTTTCGGGCACATTCATAAACTGCAAGAAGGGCCATTGGTTTAATTGCGGGACCAGAAACTCCACCAACAATATTTTTAAGTGCAAAATCATCTTTTTCTAAATCGTAGAGTAATCCCCGAAATGTATTAATGCATGTAACCGCGTCAGCACCGGCCTGTTCAACTGCAATAGCTGTTTTGCTTATATCTGTAACGTTCGGAGTTAATTTTACAATTAAAGGACGCGAGGTAACTTTTCTGCATTTTGAAACAAGTTCGGCCGACAATTCCGGAATCTGTCCAAAAGCAATACCTCCTTTTTTAACATTTGGACAGGAAATATTAAGTTCCAGCGCAAAAATGCCTTCAAGTTCATCTGTTTTCTGAGCAAGTTTCACGTAATCCTCAACAGAGCTTCCCGCTATATTTAAAATTATTTCTGTATTTAATTTTTTAAGCTCAGGAAGTGTTTTATCTATAAATTCATCAATTCCAGGATTCTGCAATCCAATTGAATTAATAATACCCCCATGATATTCCCATATACGAGGATTTTCATTTCCTCTTTTTGCAACCGGGGTTGTACCTTTTAAAACAATCCCACCAATTTTTGAAACGTTGAAATAATTTTGCAGCTCAACGCCATAACCACAAGTTCCGGAAGCAGTTAAAACTGGATTTTTCAATTTAAGATTTTTAATTTTAGGTTTTAATTTTATTTTTTTTCCAAATATGTTCAACATAATGTTATAATAAATAAGTATGAGTCCAAAGTCAATTGTAAAAAGGTGGTTGAAAATAAGCGGACTCTAATTACTAAATTTAAAAAAGCCGAAAAAACAATAATATGAAATTTAATAAAAATTATTTATATATATTTTTTTTAATAAAATTATTAGTTCTACTTGTTGCCTGCACAGGCTCCTCATCCCCCTCTAAAACAGTTTCTGAAGAAACTGGCAAGGATATAAGACATGGAATTAAAGTCAATATTTCCGGCTATATTAATAATTATCATTCTATTTCTAAAATCCAATTTCATACTGAAAATAATTTGCTTGAAGAAAAACACATAAACTCAAACTCATATTCTGGTATTAATCTTGAGTTTTTTCCTTTTTATATGAAAATTTTAACAGAAAATGATGAAAAAATTATTATAAAACTCAGACACGGTTCCTGGCAGGAAACAAATGGTGGTGAATATTATTTAAAACAAAAAATAGACTTTAATTCTCCCCTTAAATACTCATCGCTTGAAATTCATAAAGAAGCGGATAAATTAAAAAGACGTGTTGTTTTAGCCCGGAAAACAGATGAGAGTATAAATTATTATACAGATGATTTTAAATATATTTCTAACGTGGATAATAGTAATGAACCTTTTATTTTTCTGCGATTAGATAAAGAATACAGTTTATTATCAGATTATACTTTTTCCAGCTTGCAAAATTTAATTACAGAAAATCCAGGCTCAATTTTTGAATCTTTAGATGCTTTAAACAAAAATGAAGAGGAAATTCTATCTTTTGAAATTCCTGACGAACTCGAAAAAAAAGATGAATCCCAAAAAATTGATACTCCTGGAAAAATCACAAATATTGAAGTTAAAAATAAAAGTTCAAACTCTTTTGAAATAATATGGCCTGAGCTTAAGAACGCAGAATACTACGCAGTTTATATAAACGATGAGCTTAAAAAAAATTATATTTTCAATAATAAATTTATAGCCAATAACCTGGCAACAGCAGACAGATATAAGGTGCAGGTAGCGGGGGTTAATTTCAGAGGCACGGGGGAACTCTCTGAGGCTTTAATAATTGATACTCTAGAAGATTCAGATGAAACAAAAATTCTGGATTTTATTGAAATATCCAGGTATGAAGCTGTTATTCCGGTTTCAAACTCTTTTAATTTAAATCGTATTGATGTTGTGGCCAATTATCGTGACGGCAGAAGAGAGAAAGTTGGAAATGTTTTGTGGCATATTATTAATGGGGACGGATATATAGATGATAATATTTTTTATTCTCCCGAAGAAGACGGAATAACTCATTTAAGATGTACCCATAAAAGGGCAGGGGAAACTAGTTTTGCTTTTTTTGAAATTGAATATCTACGTTCTTTTGCGGATGTTAAAAAATTAAGGTTTAATATTGAAGAAACTCAGCTGCAGGTTGGTGAAACATTTAATTTTGAAGAAGTTGAAGTTGAGATTGTTTTTGAAGATGATATTGCTTTTATTTTAGACAATGTTGAGTGGGAATTTTTAACCCCTGAAAAAGGAAATTTCAAACAGAATATATTCAGAGCAGAAAGTCCCACCGGAAAGGCTGTATTCAGAACCTATTATGCTCATAATGAAAAAACTATTCACAAAGATTTTATAATTGATTTAATTCCCACAGAAACAGGAATTTCAATTTCCCCAGAATATGTTCTTGTTAACGTAGGTAATCAGTTTGATTTATCTGAAATTAAGGTTTATTTAGAATTTGATGACGGGGAAGTGCAAGAAGTTAATGATAATTACAGCTGGGAAGTGATTGAAGGAAACGGGGAGGTTTCAGGAAATTTATTTACTGCGCCAAATTCCGCCGGAACTACTTTAGTTAAATGTGTTTACTCTGGCCATACAGAAGAATTTGAGGCTTTGCTGACAATAACAAATGAAAGAAGCCTGGATGCAATTACTTTTTCAGATAATGATATTTTAATAAATACAAATACAATATATAAATTAGATGAGAATATTGATATTATAGCAACTTATGATGATGGTTTTTATGAAATTATCGATTTTGACCTTTCTGAATGGGAAAAAATAAGCGGTAGAGGTGTTTTAAATGATGAAGAATATAAATTTAACTCAGGTAATATTCAAGGTGAAGCTGAACTCAGGGCCAGCTATACAGAAGATGATATAACAAGAACAAATGATTTTAATATTATTATAGGGGAAATCCCTTTGGCTCCTTCAGGATTACAGGCTAAAAATATTTCAACAAACTCTTTTGAATTTTCGTGGCAGAATGTTTTTCACGCTGATAGTTATAATATATATCTTGACAATAGTCTAATTGCAGAAAACATTACTCAAACTTCTTTTAATGTTTCTAATGTTGAATCAGGCTCTAATTATACTGTAAACGTATCTTCCCAGAATATAGCGGGAGAAAGCCTGCTTTCTGATAATTTAACTATAACGACCGTTCCGGGAACACCTGAATCTTTTGAGGCAGATGATATTTCACCAACCTCTATGAACTTAAACTGGGACAGTGTTCAAGGAGCTTCAAGTTATAATGTTTATGTAAATGGAAATATCAGAGCCTCTGAAATAAAAAGTACTTCTTATTTTTTATCAGGTGGACTGGCTCCCGGAACTAGTTATTTAATACAGGTTTCTGCCCGGAACATTTCAGGCGAGGGTTTAAAATCTGAAGGCAGAATGTTTAAAACTTCTTTGCAGGCACCAACTGGATTAAATATAGGTTCTCCAACAGATAACTCTTTTACTTTTGCCTGGAATCCTGTTTCTGGAGCAGATTATTATTTTATTTATAAAAATGGCGATCATATCGCACAAACCACTGAGCTTGAATATATGGTTACTGATTTAGATTCAAATACTTCATATGAAATGAGCGTAGCTGCTGTCCGAAATACACTGGAAGGGGTTAGGTCTTCTGAATTGACTGGAACAACTAGCCCATAATACAACCAGCAATTATCAATAATGTTTAGAAACAGAACGGGGTCTGAGCCGCTCCTTAAATAAATATTGCTTTTCTTCCATCATTTTTCATTCTTCATTTTTAATTTTTCATTGCCTTTATAATGTCGGCCTGACCACTCGCTTTATTTTATTTCGTAATAAATTTTAATCTTCAGCTTTTATCTGCACCTTTTTGCTCTCATTGCTTTTTCACTTCTTACTTCTTACTTCTCACCTCTCACGGCTCTTCTCGGCTCTCACCTCTCACGGCTCTCATCTGCTCCTATAAAAAACTTCCTTGAAATTTGCTGTCTATATTCAGCTCAAAATGATGCTTGACAAAAAAATATCTTTAACTTATAAAGGTTATAATATAAAAAACAAAATCAGAATAAGGAGGAAATATTATGCCATTTAATTTAAAAGGAAGAAATCTGTTAACTCTACTTGAATATTCAACAGAAGAAATTCATTATCTTGTTAATCTCGCTCAAACTCTTAAAAATAACAAACGAATGGGAATTTACGGAAATAATCTAGATAATAAAAATATAGCACTTATTTTTGAAAAACCTTCAACAAGAACCCGATGTGCCTTTGTATGCGCTGTAAACGATGAGGGGGGAAGTTCCGAATATTTATCAATTAATGATATTCAGCTTGGTAAAAAAGAAAGTGTTGAAGATACTGCGAGAGTGTTAGGAAGAATGTTTGACGGGATTCAATTCAGAGGATTTAAACAGGAAACAGTTGAAAAACTTGGTAAATATGCTGGAGTACCTGTTTGGAACGGTCTAACCGACCTTTATCATCCAACACAGATTCTTGCCGACCTGTTAACTGTAAAAGAAAACTTCAATAAATTACGAGGTATAAAATTCGTTTATCTTGGTGATGGACGAAATAATATGGGTAATTCACTTCTTATTGGTTGCGCAAAAGTTGGTATGGATTTTACAATTTGTGCTCCAGAAGAACTTTGGCCGGAGAAACATTTAAGGGATGAGGCAGAAAAACTAGCTGAAATTAGCGGTGGTTCTATTAACTTCTCTGAAGATGTTAAGAGTTCTGTTAAAGGTGCGGATGTTCTATATACTGATGTATGGGTTTCAATGGGTGAAGAAGATAAGCCTGAAATTCAGGAAAGACTTACAAAACTTAAGCCATATCAGGTTAATATGGATATGATTAAAGCAACTGAAAATAATCAAACTATTGTACTTCACTGTCTGCCTGCAGTCCATGATAATGAAATATCACATGAGGCTATTGAAAGCAAACACTCAAAAGTATTTGATCAGGCCGAAAACAGACTGCATACTATTAAGGCTGTTATGGTAGCAACTGTTTAATAAAATTTTACTCTTAAATAAGGCGGCCCTGACGGTCGCCTTGAAGATGCAGAGTTTAGACTAAAAGCCAGCAATTCTCAATTTAGCCAAAAATCCTTTAGTGGTCAGGCCTACACACTTTACTTTTTCGCAAAGTGATGTCGGCGCTGACCCCATCAAATCAAGGATTTTCTCTATTTTCATTGAGA
>JBNJGP010000094.1:0-8697 GCA_051747805.1 Candidatus Muiribacteriota bacterium | reverse complement strand
CTTTACTCGACCTTCGGTAAAGCGAGTGGTCAGGCCTACATAAAAGTAAAAAGCTTTCAGCTTAGTAAAATCACCTAAAGGTGATAGTAAAGTTATCTATCGATAACAGTAAATGGTCTTCGACCAAGAAACAGTGTGAGAACTGCTGTCAGCTTAAGCTGACTTTACTGTCGATGATAATCGACTTTACTCGACCATTAGTCGTTTACTGTTGACTTTAGTCAACTTTACTGTTTTATAATTGTCAACAGGTTAAAATTTCTATTTTTTGCTAAACTCAAATTTTAATATGAATACTGTCAGGTTTTAAGCTTCTTTTTTTCAGCAGAAGGAAACAGCACATTATTTAAAATAAGTCTATACCCGGCAGAATTAGGGTGAAAAGATAAATCTGTAGGCTCCTGCCCGACTAAATGAGCATAATCTTCGGGATCATGTCCGCCAAGAAAAGTAAAAGTTCCTTCTCCTCTTACACCATGTATATATTTAACCACATCATCATCAATATATCCAAGAACAAGCACATCATCCTTGACATATTTTCTGCGAAAAGATGTTGTCTGCCCTAAAAAATCTTTTATTACCCTCTCATGATTCTGCGTCAAAATTGCGGCTGTTCTATCAAATTTTGCAGCAAACTCAAAAAGTTTTATAGAATCAATATTCTCATAAATATTTGTTACCTCAATATCTATATCTGAAAATTCATAAATATAAGGGTTTGTAACCAGATTGAAATCTTCAAAAGCAAATGTTAAAGAAAAATCCATTTTTTCTTCATAATCATTATCTATTGGTGTGCCTGATATTTCGGGGGCGACTATGTCTGTTTCCAGAGCGGAAAGAGCAATATCAAGAGTTTCTGTTGCGGCGCACATAGCAAATAAAAACCCCCCCTCCTCAACATATTCACGAATTTTTAAGGCAACCGCCCCCTTAAGCTCCGGCACTGTTGAATATCCTAACTTCTGAGCTCTTGTCTCTTCAACCTTTTGTTTTTCCTGGTACCAGTCTGCCCTTCCATAAGCACCGTAAAACTTACCAAATTGCCCTGAAAAATCCTCATGATGCAGATGAAGCCAGTCATATTGTGGCAGTACTCCCTCAAGAATATCCTCATCATAAATTTTATCATAGGGAATTTCTGCATATTCAAGTGCCAGTGTTACCGCATCATCCCAGGGATTAGTTGTATCAGGTGTATAAACAGCTATTTCAGTAATTCTATCAATTAAAACTTTATCTGAATTCTGCTGGCTTAAATATGTTTCTATTGCTGAAAGTTTTTCTGAATCAACCTTTTCGTAGGAAACTCCTTTATCTTCAATATGTTTTTTTATTTCAGAGGGACCTTCCAGTAAAAAAGACCCTCCTCTGTAATTAAGCAGCCAGTGTACACGAACTCCTCTGTCAATAAGTCTGTAAACCACACCATAGGCTTTTAAGTGATTATTTTGCAGATTATCCATATGAATTAAATAAGCCTGAACGGAAAAAACATTAAAATAAAAAATCAAAACTATAATAAAAAATAAAATTTTTTTCATTAATTATTAACCACCTCTCTATAAAATTTTTTAACCTCCATAAGCAGGTCCTCTTCAGAAGTTAACTTGAATATTTTATATAATTCAAGATTTTCCCATTTACTCTCAGAAATTATAAGAGACTCAGGGTTGTCTTCAGTAAAAATAACAGCACATAAATACAAAATATCATGATTAATTCTACCTTTCTCATAAACATCTCTTAATAAATTGAATTTATTTTCATGGAAAAAAATTATTGATGTTAACTTCAGTAAATAATCATATTTATTTATATTAATATTTAAACGAACAGCTTCTTTTGAATATTTTTTCAGCCTCAGGTAATTGCGGGCAAACTTCTCATATATACTATCACTTTCAACTACACCGGGATAATCTTTGTTTTTTATACTTCCATAAATTCTATATATTTTCTTTTCTACATTCTCAATTATCTCATTTATATTAACTTTCTTTTCAATTTCCTTTATTAACTCATCATATCCAAGCGCTCCCCTGGAAGTTAATAAAAATAATGTTTCATAAAAAATTTCCTCGTTCTCATTATTAATATAATCATACAGATTTTCTTCAGAAATATGAGGTAGAAGTTTCAACGCAATTGATACAGGTATTTTATCAAACTCAAGTTTATCTGCATAAATAAACAAACTATTTGTTGAGGATAAAAAACGGTTAATATCATTTTCTTCAAGTTTATATATAAGTTCAGCCGCTTTTTTGTATTTTGCCGCGTAATGAAAAGCATTAGCAGATGTATAATTATCAACAGTCTTAAATATTTTATGATTTAAAAAACTTTCTGCCCATTCTCTGCGATTCCGAAAATTTCTTATTACACGACTTTGTATATAACCCTGATTTATTATTTTTTCTTTGAAGAGTTTAATTAATTCATTATAATACTGATTATAACTCATTGAAATTCTGTATAAATCAAGAAGTTTACTGTAAAGTGACTGTTCATCTATATAACCGGGGATTTCCCTTATAATATTAATAGCCCTGTCGTACATGGAAAGTTCGGTAAAAAGATGAAAGTTATTATTAATGAAAGCCTTGTCGCTAATCTGCTTTCGCCTGTCTTCAATAGTTTCATCTGCTTTTTTTAGATTTCCAGACATATAATAAGCTCTTATAAGCCTTTTGAAATTCATTGAGCTTTTATTATGCTCATACATATGCTCTGCAACCGAAATTAGAAAAGGGCTTTTTTTTGAACTTAAATAACCATAAACATTATTCAGTTTATCATCACCATCAAATATATCCTCATATATTACCTGCCTGGCTTTTTCTTTTTCACCCTTAATCATAAAATAAACAAGCCTGACCTGAGGAATTTCTTTATAATCCTCATAAATATTAATATTAAGGTTAAGAGCTTTTTCCACGTAATCTAGATCTGAGCTGATTTCATAAAGTTTCATATTATATTTTGCCGATTTTTTTAATTCCTTCTGAGATTTTTTTATCTGAGCCAGTTTATCATATCTTCTAAAATCATCTTCTATTTTTTCTGCAACATTTGACGCGCGGCTTAGGCGACCAGTCTGATATAAAATTTCTGATAATTTAATATAAACAATATCTTCAGATTCTCTTTCAATAAATCTTTCAAAATAAAAACTTGCTCTTTCAAACATACCAAGCTCATAATAACAGTTCCCAAGCCCTTTCAAAGCATTCAAAATTTTTTCTGAACTATCAGCCGTATGAAGTATGCGATTATAAATTTTAATAGCTCTGGCAAAGTTTCCATCTTCATACTCTTTATTTGCTTCGTTTTCTAATGAAAAAACAAATAATAGACTAAATAGCAAAAACAACAATATCAAGATTTTTCTTTTATATATCATAAGCCGTTTAAATAATCCCTTATCATTTGATTTAAATCTGCATCTACTTCAGGAAAACCGTCAGGCAAATTAATTTCTTTAATTTTCCTGACCTCTCCTTCAACTGTTTCTTCAAAATCGAACTCAAAATCCTCTTTTTCAGGAAGCTCTCTTTCGTATTCGTCTTCATCTGATTTATCAGATAAAGTTATAAGCATTCTCTGAAATTTCTCTTTTAAAGATTCCTGTTTGTTTTTTAAAAACTCTTCGTCAATATCTTCGTCAACAAGTTTTTTTTCAATTTCAGCCATCTCAGAAGCAGCTTCGTTGAGTTGACCAGATATTTGCTCGTGCAAAATATTTTCAGCTTCCTTCCTGAGCATCTGCTGCATCGTTGAATAGTAATCCATAAAAGATTCTCCAAAATTTCCCTGTTGCATCATCTGAAGCATTTCTTCAGACATCTGCTGTTGCCTTTGTGAAATTTCTCTAATTCTATCCATAAGCTCAGAAATAGCAGTAGGACTGTCCATCCCATCCATTTTTGATATAGCTTCTACAATATGCACGCCAGTTTCCATCATATGACTTTCTGACATATTTATATATGAATTTACAGGTCTATTTTCCTTTCCTCTCTCATATATTTCATTCAAAAATACACTTGTTTCATTATAATTGGCAAAGTATCCTGTTTCAAGTATAAAGGATTTACTGGAAATTTCTTTAAAAATCTCTCTTGCCTTAAAAATAAGTTTATCTGTATCATTTATTACCCCAGACATATCAGAGGCTCTTTTACCAGTACGATTCATTGAGGCAATATGATTTATTTTCATTAGAATATTTTTTGTAATATCATAAATGTCTTCTAAAAGTAAGGCTATTTCATCACGCTCTTTTTGAAGATTTGATTCAAAATTTCTTTTTAAATTATCAAGCATTTTATTTAACCTGGATATAAGAATTTCCTGTTTTTCAATACTTTTATCAATATTATCAAAAACAAGTTCAATACTTAGCTCAAATAGATTTAAAATTTCTTCAACTTTTTCTGGCTCATATTCAATATAATCAATAATATCTCTAAAAGAACTTAAAATACTTTTTCCTCTAATTTTTATACCACTTAAAGTACCGTAATCATTTTGTTTATGATTCTTTATACAATAATGCATATGAGTTTTCTGACTTTTTATAATTTCCTCAATATATTCAATAACAGCCCTTTCCTCACTTTCCTTTTTCGCCTTATTTATAAGCTCCATAGTCTGTTCAAGCTGCTTGTTTAAATTCTCAAGATTTGTTCTATCATTGAATTTCTGATAATCTGAAAAATCCATACTGTTTTTCTGGCTAACCTCGGAAATATCGCTCATAAATTCTAAAAGATTTTCTTCCAACATTTTTGATATTTCCTCTCTTATTTCTGTCATTTTTTTAACTATTTCCGATGAAATATCATGGTTTTTTGCAAACTCTTCCAAATCATCAATATTCTCAAGAATTTGTTCACCTTCAGAATAAATTTCTTCTATAGATTCAGAAAGATCAGATAAATATCTTTTATCCATATCAGAAATATTACCTTTCTTATACATATCTGTTAAGTTTTCCTTTGCCTCAGACATTTCATCTGCCGTTTTTTCAACGATATTTTCAAAACCTTCTGTTTCAGATTCTATTCCCTTCATAACTTCTTTTAGAGCAGAAAAATCATCAATTATTTCAACAAATATTTTTTCAGATAAAGTATAGTTTAAAATATCCGTAACCTGTATTTCAAAAAATGCTGATTTCTCAAGTTTAAACTGAAACTCCTGAATAATTTCAGAGCTTTCATATTCAGAAATAAAGATTTCTTTTGTGCTTCCATCTTCATATTCTAACAGAAGATTAGATTCCTGAAGTCCAAAATCATCTCTGGCCATGAACTTTATGTAAACATCCCCGGTTTCTGAAACAATGTTTTTGGTTTCAGGAGAAATAATTTCAATTACTGGAGGTGAATCCTCGGTACATTCTACTTGATAAAGAGGCGATTCAAAACTCGAGTATTTACCCTCTGCCTTAATTTTATACTCAAAAGAGGTATCAAGGTTAATTATAACTTCATTTTTGCTATCCCCATACTTAAAATCAACCTCTTTTGAAGGTATAAAACTTAAATTTTCAATATCATTATTAAAATAAAACTGCATATTTATTCTACTTTTTTCTAGAGCTTCAAAACTTTCATTATCAGAAACCTGTGGCGAAACGTCAAGATAAGAGGGAAAATAAACCGTGACATCAATTTTTTCAAGGTTAAGCGGATAAACAACGTTTATTTCATAAATATCTGTTCTAAAGGACTTGTCAATTGATTGAAAATAATAATATACCTTCTGGTTAATTTCTTTTTCGAAGGAAAGAGATGAATCTAAATCATATACTTTTTCGCCTTGTTGAGTTTCAATCACAAGCTGAAATTCTTTATAATGATTATGCTTCAACTTAAACTCTACATTTTCATTATAAAAAATTTCCATATCGCCCGGCTTAACATCATAAACAAATTCAAAATCATCGAGTTTTTCATTAGTAGGAAAAAAAGGAATCAATATTCCAAATGCGACCATTAAAAGAAATGGTTTAAAAAGCGATAAAAAATTAACTTTAAATTTATGCTTTTTTATAAATTCAAGATTTCTTTCCTTTTCCTTTTCTATAAGCTTTTTTGAAAAACCATATTTTTTATCAAGATTATCAAAAGACTCTAAATTAATAACTGAAATATATTCAGGAAGCAGATTTTCTACTTTAGTTAAAAATCTCTTATAAATAAAAAATTCACGATTTTTAAAAACATAGAAAGCTAAAAACAATACCGAAAATAAAATTGGATTAATGTTAAATGGAGTAAATGTTTTTAGATTAAAAAAAATAAAAAAAACTAAACCGCTTAAAATAAAGGCTTCTATAATTTTATAAAATAAAACTTTCAGGAAAAAATTTTTGATTTTTTGCATATGAGAATATTTTAACATAAAAATTTTATTAAATAAATCAGCTTCCTGAAATTCTCAGCTAGAATTTTTTTGTATTGTTTTTATGATTTTGATGTCACCTCGTTGGTGATTTATACCGAAGTCTGTGCCGGACCCAAATTTTAACCTTGGGCTCTCTGCTACTGTCATCAAAGCATGTCAACTGGATCTACATCTACCTGAAATTTGGAATTCTTAAAACTGATTAAATTTGTTTTTATTACTTTATTAATGATTTTTCTATTTTTTATAAATTTTATAATTAAATGAAACCTGTAATATCCTTTCATAAAAGAAATTGGCGCTGGAACAGGCCCAAGAATTTCAGCAGCATCAAATTTACCAGAAATTTTTCTAGCAAAACCTTCTATTTCCTTACTTGTCTTTGACTCATCTTTCCCTCTAAACACAACCCTTATTAAATTAGAATACGGTGGGAACTTGAGGGCTTTTCTTCTCAGTATTTCTTCACCGTAGAAATACAAGTAATTATGCTTTAACGCACTCTTTACAGCATAATGTTCTTTTGCGTAAGTCTGAATAAGCACTTTACCATCAACCCCGCGACCACTTCTGCCAGCAACCTGCATAAGAAGCTGCGAAGTTCTTTCGGCCGACCTTATATCAGGAAAATCTAAAATAAAATCAGCCCATAAAACTCCCACAAGAGAAACATTTGGAAAATCAAATCCTTTCCCAATCATCTGTGTTCCAATAACAATATCTATTTTACCATTATTCATATCATTGTAAAATTCCCATGCAAACTTCTTGCCTCCTGAAGTGTCTCTATCAACTCTTTTTATTCTTGCAGCAGGAAAAAGATTAACAAGTTCTTCTTCAACCCTCTCGGTTCCAGAGCCAAGAAACTCAAAATTAGCACTTCCGCATGACTGACAAGTCTTTTGAGTTTTAATTTCATATCCGCAATAATGGCATTTCATTTTCTGAGTATTTTTATGATAAATAAGTGAGACATCACAATTTTTACACTTAAAAGGCTTATGACAACTTTTGCAAAGAACAAATGTTGAAAATCCCCTTCTGTTTAAAAAAAGTATTATCTGTTCTTTTCTTTCTAAGGCTTTTTTTATTTCAGAAAAAAGTTTTCTAGAAATATTTCTACTTGCTTTTTTCTCTTCCCCCATATCAATAAGCTCTACGTCAGGCATTTTTCTATTATCTGACCTTTTATTCAAAGATATTAAATTATAAATACCGTTTCTGGCATAAGTAAAAGTTTCCACAGTGGGAGTAGCAGAACCCAATACAACTTTGCAATTTTCTAATTCAGCCCGCCATAAAGCAATTTTTTTCGCATCATAAAGAGGTGTATCCTGCTGTTTAAAAGTGTGTTCATGTTCTTCGTCCACAATTATTAATCCAAGGTTTTTAGCAGGAAGAAATACAGCTGACCTGGTTCCTATAATAATATCAACTTCACCTTGTTGAAAAGATTTTGAGGCAAAATTTCTTTTTCCTGCAGATAATGCAGAATTATATACAGCAATTCTTTTCCCGAACCTGTCCGTAAACCTTTTTACAAGTTGTGGAGTTAAAGCAATTTCAGGAAGAAGAAAAAGAGTCTGGGCTCCCTTTTTTATAAATCTTTCACACACTGAAAAATATACTTCAGTTTTACCTGAGCCTGTAACACCAAATAAAAGCGAAACATTATTATTATCGTAAAATATTTTTTCTATTGCAATATTTTGTTTTTTATTTAAAAGAAGTTTATTAAGAGCAGGTGAATCATATTTCTGAGGATTAACTTTTACATTTTTTAAATTTCCGGCAACACAAAATAAAGCCTGGGAGTAAGAACATAAATAGTACTGCCATATTCTTTTTGCCAGCTCTCTCTGAGTCTGAGTTATTCTCATAAAGTCAGGAAATTTTTTGTTAATTTCTTTTAAACTTGAATAATTAACAGCTGAATTACTTTTTATTTCATTAACTATACCCACAACTTTCCTGTTTCCAAAGGGAACTTCTACTCTGTCATTTTTTTTTAATTTCAGTTCATCTGAGTTGAACTTATATATAAAAATTTTATCAAAAGGAAGATTTATAATTACTGAAGCATATTTTATCAAAGCTCCTCCCTTTTATTATCTTGATTTTCTTGGAATTTATACCTTGTTCAAAGACTTTTATATTAACATAAATAGAAAAACTATTCATTAAAACAGTTATTGTCCCACACTTACTTTAAAGAATTATATAAAAACGAACTTTTAAGTGAGTTTACTTTAAAATAAGTGTGGGACAAGTAAATAA
>JBNJGP010000093.1:0-8900 GCA_051747805.1 Candidatus Muiribacteriota bacterium | reverse complement strand
TAATGTCGAGATAAGTTTTGCCAATGATTATCCGCTATTGATTGAATTCAAGGCAATTGATAAAGTGAATCTAAAATTCATACTCGCTCCAAGAGTAGAAAACGAGTGATTTTTTAATCATATTTAAACTTTTTATTTTTTAATGACGTTTTGGTCTTGTCCAGAAATTCATGAATATGTATACTGACTAGAAATATTTTATGACAAAACAAAATAAGTCTAAATGTCAGTATACAGTAACAAAGTTACAACAACTAGTTAAAAAAGTTTGCTATCATAAGCAAATATCTCAATACCATTTTAGGTTTGGCCCTAAAAAATACACGCAACACCAATTTGTTGCGTTATTGATCTTATATGCCAAATCAAGACAATCACTACGTGATTTTGTTCAATCCTTGTATGAATCTAAATGGCCTGAGTGGTTAAATTTGAAGGATATTCCTTGTAAAAGTTCAATTCATAATCATTTTCAAAGAATTGGGCTTTCAATAATAAGAAGGCTAAATTTTATTGTTTCAAGGACTATTAAGACTATCAATTACTCAATTGATAGCACAGGAATTGATTCAAGACATGCATCAAAACATTATGAAAAAAGAATTGGACGAACCAGAAGTCCATTTTTGAAATTAAGTATACTTGCCCAATCCAGAGAACCTTATTTAATCGATGATTTTGCAATTACTGATACACATTTACATGATGTAAATCATGCAAAAATATTAACAAAAAGATTTAGATTAAGAAATAAGATTATTTTTGCTGATAAAGCTTATGATTGTGAAGAATTAATGCAAATTAATAAATTAAATTCTAATTTATTTTATGCACCTATTAGAAATTTTAAAGTTAAACGTCCTAAAGGGCGTTTGCGTCGTAAAATAACTAAGCAATTTAATGAAGATGTTTATAATTTAGGTAGAAATCCTGTTGAAATGATAATGTTTTTACTTAAGGGAAAGGGACTGATTATCAGATCTAAAAAAAAGAAAAACAAAATCAAAGAATTAGCATTGAAAATATTAGTTTATAATATTGAAAGACTATCAAAAAGTCTTCAGATATTATGGGACACCATAATTTCTCTGGACAAGACCTATTTATCGAAAGATATAAATATTTGAAATGTTGTGATAAAGATTAATGGATTATAAAATGAAAAAATTGGTTGGTGTTTTTCTTGGTTTACTTCTTTTGATTGCAATAAGTTTTTATTTTGTAAGCCAAATGGTCTCTGATAATACCGAAGATTATAAGTCAGATAATATTATTGACAAAGGTTTAAAGTATTATAATGAAGGTAATTATGAAGATTCTTTACTTGTTTTTAAAAAGGTTTTAAAAGAAAACCCTCATGATATGAACGCAAATCTTATGGCGGGCAGAGCTTCTTACAAATTAGGGAAGTATGAAAATGCCGAAAAATACTACTTGCAAATATATAATAATGATTCAGGGAATGTTAATGCATTAAATGGGCTTGGTCTTACAAAATTGAAAGTAGGAAATTATGAAAAAGCCATTAGTTTATTTAACGAAGTTACTTCTATAAATCCGGGTTCTGAAGTGGCCAATACAGGTTTAGCAAGAATTTACTTGAATAAAGGTGATTATGATAAAGCGAAAGAAAAAATTTTAGTAATTGTTAAGAATGGTTCTAAGGGCAACATCAGTGTTAGTTCTTTTGAAAATAATTATGAATTAATTAAACTTATGGGAAGGGCAGAATTTGGTCTGAATAACTATAAATCAAGTTTGGACTTCCTGAAGAAATTAATTAATAAAAAACCGGAAACAAACGTATATTCTTTGTTGTTTTTAACTAAAAGCAAAGTTGATAACTATGAAAGTGGTCTTAAATATCTTTTGGATGGTAAAACTTTATTCCCTGATTCTTATGAAGTAAGAGATATGCTTACTTGGTTTTATATGGAAAACGGGAATTTAGAGGATGCAAAATTTGAGAATAATGTTTCATTGGATATTAATGATAATAACTATGTTGCTTGGGCATGGAAAGGTTTCATTGAATACAAGGAAGGAGACCTAATAGAAGCTGAAGAAGATTTCAAAAAATCCATAGATCTTTATGAGAATAAAAATGATGTTACTTATACTAAAAAACCTTATCCTTATTCTGGCCTGGCACTTGTATATCTGAAAAAAGGGAATTATTCTGTGGCTAATGAATTCATTAATGAGTCTTTTAAAATTGGCAAAGATTCTTATGCCTTGGGCGGAAAAGGAATCATTATGGCTTTAAATGGTAATAATAAAGCAGGATTGGAAATGATTAATGAATCTCTCAGAATAAATCCTTTAAATAAGGAATTTAGAGATTTTTATATTAATTTATCTGATTAGTTTCGGTGTTTTTATTTGGAATGTTTTAATTGTTTATTGGACTCTAGTATGCCTGGAATAAAAATTAATAATCGTGGCTTTTGTTCTTTTTGTGCTAATAATAATAATCTAAATGTTGAATACCCTGTTGGTGAAAGAGGTCGGAAAATACTTGATAAAATCTTTCAAGAAATAAAAAATGAAGGCAGGAAGAATAAGTATGATTGTATTATTGGAATAAGTGGGGGAGTGGATAGTAGTTATCTACTTTATTATGCTAAGGAAATGGGTCTTAATCCTCTAGCTGTCAATTTCAATAATGGTTGGAAATCTTCTATTGCCGATAACAACATAATAAAATTAACTAAGGCTCTTGGTGTGGAGTTGATTTCAAAAAATCTAGATGAACGTGAAATTATGAGTTATTATAGGGCATTCATTGATGCATCTTTGATTGATATTTGTGCTCCATGTGTGCTTGGAACAACAACATTCATATTTGAGACAGCTCTTAAATATAATATAAAAACAATTTTGTCTGGTTATTGTTTTAGAACCGAAGGTATTTGTCCTATCAACACTCAATATTGGGACGGACTATACTTTGAGGACGTGATAAATAAATTTAGCAAGAAAAAGGGCTCAGAGATAAAAAGATTTGGTAGAATTGATTTTGCACATCAGTTCATGGGGTTTCATATGATGTCTTTACTTACAAAACTCAAAGGTATTAGAACGTATAAACCACTTAATTATATTAATTATGATCCTTCACTGGCAGCCAAAATTTTACAGGAAAAATTTTCATTCAAATACAAAAAATATTCTCACTTTGATTGCCGATTCAAACCATTAGCCGATTTTATTCACAAGAATAAGTTTAATTATGATTTAGGTAAAATTATGGTTTCTGGAAAAATAAGGTCGGGGCTTATTTCAAAAAAAGAGGCACTTGAAAATTTGAATTCACCAAATTTTAATTATGACATGGATTATGCTCTTGATAAATTGGGTATAAATAAGAGTGAGCTTTCAAAGGTTATTGAAAAAAAACCAGCCAACAGAGGAGATTTTAAAAATTTACTTTGGTTAATAAAAATTTTAAAGCCATATGCGTTTTTATTGAATAAATCAAATAAGTTTCCAACTGATTCATATCTGGAGTTATTTGGATAATTTGTAATGTTATATCTGGTGTTTATTTCCTATTGATCCAGGAGTGGTAATTGAAATAAATTTCAACAAAAGGATAATTATTATGTTTCATTTTCAAATATTTAAAAATTAATTTTTGATCTTTTTTTAAAAGTCGGAAAATATTTCTTGATGAGATGAATATTAATTGTATTAGTTTTAATATGTGTAGTTTCAAAAAAGTTGTTTTTTTTACACCCTTTAAGTTTTTTAAATCTTCTTGGTAGTACATCCGAGAACCTTCCTGTTTTTTGTAAAAAAAAGGTTCAACCCCATAGAGATACACTGAATTTTTTATGATGAAATGTAGTGTAAGAATATAATCTTTTAAAGTTTCGCCAGGGTAACCAATTATGAAAAATGCAAAGTTCAGTATGTTTTGCTTATGACAATTTTTAAGGGTTTTTTCCATTTCTTGAATAGAGATTCCTTTATTCATTCGTTTTAAAATACTTTTACTTCCTGATTCACATCCAAAAACTAAATATTTGCAGCCTGTTTTTCTAAGTTTTTTTGCTAATTTTTTATTTATTCCACAAGGCTTACAAAAACTGCCCCATTTGATTTTAATATTTTTATCTATTAGTTCTTCTAATATCGCATTTAATCTCTTATTATCCGAATTAACTGCATCATCACAAATAATGAAATAATCACTTTTATGTTTTTCTTTAAAAAACAAAATGTCTTTTAATACTTTTTTTGGTGATTTATATTCAATATTGTTATTTAATTGACTGAAATACCCAAAATTTGAACAGAATTTACATCCGCCATTACAACCTCTTCCAAATTGATAAGGGATTATCATTCCTTTCTTTCCATTAACCTTTATTTCATAATCTGTTTTTCTCAATAAATTTATATTGATAGGTGGGGTGTTGTTGATGTCTGGTATCTTTTTTGTTTTATTTATTATATAATTGTTATTTTTATCTTTGTATATTAATCCGGGAATATTCTTGACTTTTTCCTCCATTATTAATTTTTCAATACTTTCTTCACCATATCCAAGAATAAAATAATCTATGAATGTAAACTTAAGCAGTTGGTTTTTGTCGCAAGTTGTTATATAAAAGCCACCCAAGACTATTTTTATATTTTCATGTTTTTTCTTTAAGAATTTTGCTATTGATAAAACAACTTCTAGTTCGTCCTTGTTATGGACTGTAAATCCGATTAAGTTAGCTTTGTAGTTGTTAATTATTTTATTGCAATAAATTAAGAAAAATTCAAGGCTTTTTGATATTTTTTTATTATTGAGGTATTTTGAAAATTCATTGGAGTTCAATACGTTCGTAAAATTTATTCTGTTTTTAAATAATGGAACCATATCCAGAAAATCAATTTTAATTTCTTTTTTTTTTAAATGGGTTACGATATTCATCAATCCAAGAGGCGGTCCAGAATGTACTCCACCTTCTAAAAATGCATAATTCTTTAGAACTATTGGAGGGTTGATTAATAAAACTCCATTCATGAAACCAATACATATCACAAATTATTTAAGTTTTACTAGTTTTGGAATATTGATGAGAAAAAAAAGGATTCTTGTATTAAATGGTGAGAGTAGTATTGGTTATCAAACTATCAGAGCTCTAGCTAAAACCGGCAAATTTGAGATATATTGTGGAGGTTCTTTTATTGGATCAAGAGGCTTTGCATCAAGATATATTAATGGTTTTATGGTATATGGGCGTTCACTAGACGAAAGAAGTTTCAGAAAAATCAACCAATATATTATTAAAAATAATATAGACTTGCTTTATCCAGTTTTTACTGATACTATTTATTTTGTAAACAAGCATTATAATGGGTTTTCAAAAATCTGTAATTTGGCCATTTTTCCAGATCTCAGGTTTTTAGATAAAATAAATGACAAAGAAATTTTTAATAGGTTGGTTGACCAAAACGGTTTTAATATTCCCAAAACTTTTTTTATCAAGGATAAAAACTATCTTAGAGAAATAAAAAAGCAACTTAAATTTCCATGTATACTTAAGCCTAGGAAGTCTCATGCAGGGTTGGGCATTAAGATTGTTAATTCATTTAGTGAGTTAGAAAAGGAATATTTAAAGTTAATAAACGTTAAATCAAAAAGTAAGATTTTAGATTATAAAATGCCAATTTTACAAGAGTATATTTTTGGAGAAGAATTTGCAATTCAGTTTATCATAGGGAGTGAAAAATCTTCAATTTTTATTGTGAGCAAGAGAAAGAAAGTTTTTCCAGATTTTGGTGCTCCTGTTCATTCTATTATCGTAGATAAAACACCATATCTTAATATAATTAAAAAATGTGAAATCTTTTTGAGAAAATTTAATTTTAAAGGAATAACATGCATGACTTTTATACGTGATCAAAATGGCAAAGATTTCTTTTTGGAATCAAATCCCCGTTTATGGTCTGACATGATGCTTTATTCATTTGACCAATTCAATATTCCTGGAGAATTTGCTAATCTTTCACTTGGTAACCCACTAGCCTATGAAGGTGATTATCCCTCCGGTGAATTCATAAGTCTTCTTGGATTTATTGCTAGGAATATTTTTGATTTAAATTTGAATTCCTTTTTAATGCCTTTTAAAAAAAAGATTGTTTTCGATTTCACAATTAATGACCCCGGGCCATTTTTATTGTTTTTATTAACAAGGCCTTTTGAGATCTTAAAAAAAAATAAAAGATGGTTCCTTTAATGAATTTAAAATTAGTTATTATAAAAATTTCAATATTGAAGAGGAGTTTTATATGCTATCTTAGGTACAAACTAAATAACATGTTTAAGCTTCTCAGAGTAACACCTTATCTTTGTATTATAAACCTTACTACTGAATGCAATTTTAATTGTTCTTTTTGTGAAAAACTCAAGTCTAATGATTATTTATCTGAGAAAGAATTTGACATCGTAGTAAATGAACTAAAAAACATAGGAACTCCAATTCTTAGTTTTTCAGGTGGAGAGCCTCTTTTACATAAAAATTACCCGTATTTTTTTTCAAAAGCGAAAAACATGGGTTTTTATATGAATTTATCTACTAATGCAAGTTTGATAAACAATGATGAGAAGGCAAAGTTTCTTTGTGATTGTTTTGATACTATTAGGGTATCGTTACATGGAACTGCTGAAATTTTTAATGATATCACATCCACAAATGACGGTTTCTCTTTTGTTACTGAAGCTATAGAAAGATTGTTGAAATTTAATCACAATACCAGGATTGGATTAAATCTTGCTGTAAATGAAAATAATATTAATGATATATCTAATGTTATTGAAATGTATCGTAAGCGTGTAGATTTTATATCTTTACTTCCAGTTTTCTCTTTTAGGCAAAGTAAGAATGTAAAATCCATAAATAAATCTAAAAGACTTCTTAATTTATATAAATACATTGTTGAAAGCGGCCTTAATTTTCATAATGTAGATTTCATAAATAATTTTAGTCTTGATTATTCTAAAGATATCTGTGAAGCCGGAAGACTATTTCTTGCTGTTATGGCTGATGGATCAATTCATTCTTGTCCATTCACTGGCAAATGCAAAAAATTTTATATGGGTAATATTGATGATAAGTTTTCTTTAGTTGATATGCTGTTCAATTTCAAGGAAGTTAAATTTTCTAATAATTGTGAAGGATGTTATTCTACTTGTACAACGGAAGTTTCTTCTATTTTTAAAGATAATATTTTCAATTTAGTTATTAAAAATAGTTCAAAAATTAAAAAAGTTTTCTTAAAATAATTTTTTTTTAATTAGTATGTAGTATGTTAAATAGAAAATGATGCTTTGTAAAACGCCAAAATAAAAAATTTTGAGAATTATAGAAGTGCTTCTAAATAAATCATAACTAAAAAATAGAATCATATATGCAATAAGTATTATTAATTGATAATAATCTATAATGATAATATTTAAATATTTTTTTATCTCTATAATTTGAATCGTTTTAAGTATTAGTGTTATAATTATTGTAGCAATTATGGCACCAATTATATTGAAAAGATTTATTAAAAAATAATAAAAAAAGACACTTAAGATAATAATTGTTAATGAGTTTATTAATTCAACACGGTGCTTACCCATCATGGTTAATATTTCACTAGTGGGACCAATAAGAGTTCCTATTATGAAAGGTATACTCAATAATAATGCGTAATTATAGATTTTATCAGGAGATACTGTAAAAATGGAGATTATCTCTTTTCCAAAAAATAAAATAATTAGAAAAAAGGAGATATTCAGAAATGATATTATCAAATTAGATGATTTATAAATTTTTATTATTTCTTTAGTTTTGTTTCTGCTAAACAAATTTGATGTCGTAGGCATAAAATAACCCATGATGGATCCATGTATCTTTTCAAATAGTTTAGGGATTATTATTGATTGTGAGTATATGCCAACATATATGTTGGATGCCAGGATTCCTAAAATTAATTTATCAATGTTTCCGGTGAGAAAATTTCCAAGTGTTATTATTGAAAAAAAATAATTATATTTATAAATCTTATTTTGGAACAATCTTTTTATCTTTATTTTTGGACTCAGGTCATTTTTGATAACCCCCAAAGTTAAAAATATGAGTGTTACTAAGTTTGCGACTAAGTAGCTTAAACTAAAAATAAGTAATCTATTATCAAAATAAAAAATTAAAATAAGGGGTACAATCTTTAACAATCCATTAATCGCTGATGAGTAGAGAATAAGTGTTGCCTTTTTTTGAGCCTCTAAAATATAACTTATTATATTTTTTGGTAGTGAAAATAAGATTGCAGCTGAAAAGCATTTTATAATAATTGATAATTCTGGGCTATTGAATGCTTTATTTGCAAGATAGTTGCTAGAAAAAAATAATGAAATAAAAACTATTAAACTTGTAATGATAATTATTAAAAGTATGTTTCCAAACTCTATTCGTTTATCTTTTGTAAAATTTCCAGATAGAAATCGGGGGATATATAAATTCATTCCAAATAACCCAAGTATATTAGAAATAATGAAAAACGATAATCCTATCGAGAATTGTCCAAATTGACCTAATGTTAATAGTTTCATAGCGATTAATAAAAATATTATACTAAATCCTGTTCCTATGACATTTGAAGTTATGTAAACAGTTGAAAAATAAACAAGGTTGTTTTTAATCATCTATGTCTAACCTATATTTTTAATTATTTTTTTTAATTATTCGGGAGATAGAGGATCTTCTCCTTTATAACTTCCATTAAATAACTTAGCAGAATACCTTGATCCCGCTTTACATTTTTCAAGGTATTCACAATTATTGCAAGTTTTTGGAATTAATTCAAGATTTCTCATTTTTTTCATGAATTCACAATTCCAGGATTTTTCTAATTCA
>JBNJGP010000092.1:0-8940 GCA_051747805.1 Candidatus Muiribacteriota bacterium | reverse complement strand
ATTCTGAAAGTATACAGGCAAGATATAATCTTGATTTTGAACAAGAGTTTCAATCCTTGTTGTCTTGGAAGTAATTCTGAAAGAGCAAATTAGAAAAATTCAAAATAAAATCAATAAATAAAATAAAATTGTCAAAGACCGAAATTTAATTAAAGTTGAAAAAAATTTCAATATTTTTATCTCAACACTTTTAACCATAGTAAAATAACACGCCGATTATACATACAATCTTTATCAAATCTGCTTTTCACAAATATTTCTGTAACAGCAATCAGGACATCGTCTAACAATTTTTGTTGCTTCAGGATACATACAAGCCGAAATAACTGAACTTATATCCTGTAAAAGATTATCTAATCCAGAATAATCCTTATCGCCAATTTTTACTTCAACAAGTTTATTCTGGCTTCTTGAATAAACCAAAAAACCTTTTTTAACATCAACATTGTAATTTTCCTCAATAAGTTTTGCATAAAAAACAAGCTGATATTTATAGGTATTAAATATCTTTTCTTCATATTTTGCATATTTATAATCCAAAGGTGCAGCAGTTCCATCCTCAAGAAACAATATTTCATCAACAATACCCCGAATCCCTGACTTTGAAGATAAATAAATATCAGCCTCTTTGGACTTAACTCCAATTTTTTTTCTCAAGTAATCAGGATTCACAGTCCTAACTTTTTCATGAACGGTTCTGCCCTTTTCAACCTTAAATCTTTTTCCCTCATTTTGAGGAATTCCAAGAACATACTCAAAGTATGTAAATCTTGGACAATATAAAAATTCAAGCATAAGGCTTGCTGTTATAGAAAAATCATTATTTGACATAAAAAACCTGAATATTAAAAAATAAAATCCACAATTTCTTTATCTCTGTTAAAGCCTGTTTCAGTGCTATAAAGTTCTTCAACCATAGATCGAGTTATAAACCAAATTTTACCCAAAGTTTCATCATAACCGCAGTTTTTTGCCTTTGGCTCAGGTATATTAATTATATAAGGCGACATTTTTTTGTATGCATCCTTTAACAAGCGTCTTTTTTCAAAAGGGTCTTCAAATTCAGAGCAGAATAATTGCTGATAGGTCTCGTAAATATCTGAAGCTTCTTCATCAATTTCTATAAAAGCTGAAACCGTTGAAAACGGTTCAATAAGCTCGAAAATTTTATGCTCTGGCTTTGCCGATTTACTGAAAGCATTAAAATAAAATAAAGACTCAATATTTTCTAAAATATTCTTTGAATCTACAACGTCATAGCGTTCTTTAATTTTTTGGAAATATAACTCCGATAAATGAAGAAATTCTTTTTCATGAAACTCTTTTTTTGATTTTAAAACTTCCAACGTACTATCAATAAAAACCTGGTCATAGATATATGATGAATAAAGTTTTTTATCATCTGTTATCAAAAACAATTTTACTTCTGAAATATCAGACGCATTATTATTCCTGTTGCATCTTCCGCAAGCCTGAAAAATCGAATCCAAGGGAGCTATATCCCTGTAAACAACATCAACATCAATATCAACCCCTGCTTCAACAAGCTGGGTTGATACAATTATTCTGCCTTGAGGGTTCTTTTTGATATCTGCAATTTTATTTATTCTTTCTTTTGGAATGATATTTGATGAAAGATAAACCAAATTTTCTTCAGGAATATGCTCTTTAAAATAATTGTATAAATCAAGTGATGATTTTACGGTGTTCATTATAAAAAGCCTGCTATTTACCGGATTTTGGTTAACATCATGTAAAGCAGTTTCTTTAAAGTCATTTATGTGAATTTTTTCTTTAATATTTTTGGTATTTAATTTTATTCTGCCCAAAGAATCAAAATAACTTTTTTTGGATATAGCCAATTCTTCAATTTCATTTTTTTCTTCAGAAAATATCAAAGGCATTGTTGCAGTGACCAAAACAAAATAAATATTAAACTCTTCGGCACAATATTTAAAAATCAGGTTAATCAGCTCCCAATATTTTAAAGGGATAGACTGAACTTCATCTAAAATAACAATGGAGTTAGATAAATTGTGAAATTTTCTTAATGACTTATTTTTATTGGAGAAAAAAGTATGAAGAACTTGAAAAAAAGTTGTAACAATCAACTCACTTTCCCAGCCTTCAATATAAAACTCAGAATCTTTTGAAGAATAAATTTTATTTTCGTCCTCAAATTGCCTGATATAGTTAAGTTCAGTAAGATGATGGTGCTTTAGAATAATATCAGATGAAGGTTGGACATTGTTATAACTTAAAACATCTTCAAAAACTTTTGCATTCTGGTCTATTACCGATGTAAAAGGAAGACAATAGATTATTTTATTTAAACTTTTCTTTTTCTTTAATTTCAAAGCTGTATTTAAAACATTAAGTGTTTTACCTGCACCAGTTGGAAGATTAAGGGAAAAAAATCTTGAATTTAATTTTAAATTAGACTCAGCTTCCAAATAAGCTTTATTTCTTACAATGGTAAGAATATTATCATCTGCTAAAAATTTTTTCTTATACTCATCTACAGCATTTTCAGGCCATTTTGAAGTTAAAGGACTAATTTTGTCATTTAAAATTGCATCACTTTTATCTGCTGTAAGTAAAATTGAAAAGAAATAATTTAAAAACAAATAGTCATTTATTTCAAGAGCTTTTCTTATTTTAAGAACTCTTTTAATTCCGCCGTCATTTGTGTAGTTTTCATATTTTTTTTCAAAATTTTCTATACCAAAAAATTCTGTATTAAGCCTGTCTTTAAAAATAAATTTCAGCTCATCATAATCAATTTCATTATTAATTTGAGAAATTTCATCTTTATTTAATGAAGCGGCACACATTGTATCAAAATTTCCAAAATCAGCATGATGGCATTTAATTAAAAGATATCCAAGCACACAAAATTTCTCACTGAAATTTAAAACTTCTTTTGAATAAAAATAAAACCATAATGCAGATATTTCAGCATGCCGCTTTAAAGTATCTTTTACTTGTTTACTACCGCTGATGTAATCCTGAAAATATGAAGATGCCTTACCCAGATCATGGAGCAGTAAAACAGGATAAATAAAATTTTCATGCTTTTTATAAATCCCGTTTCTTTTAAAAATATCCATTCCATTTTGCAGCGTACCTTCAAGATGTGTTTTTAATAGTTTCCCAGGATGAGACATCAGCTTACATTTCAATTATATTTTCCTCCATTCCATCTATTTTATAATAATGTTCCATATCCCCTTTAATCAGCCCCCCCTTAATTTCATACAAAAATTCCTTATATTCAAGAACTTCGCGGCTGTTTAAATAAATATTTGGAAGAGTACACTGCTGTATCAATGAATCACCAAATTCAATGGTCTTAATTTTAGATTTAGGAACTACTGAAGACATAGAAACTTTGCCTTGTTTTTTTTCAAGGTCAAACTCACCAAGAAACTTAAAATCACAGATACAGCAGCTTATTCCAAGATTTACAGTATAAACAGACTTATGCGATTTTAAGTTTTCTTTAATTTTTGAATACAGTTCAAAATCTTTGTGCGAAAAGAATAGCCTGAAGGACGGGTCTTTTAAAAATTCTACGTTTGTAGGTTTATGAGCCTCAAATCTATATATTTTGGTTCTGCTCTCCGTTTTTATATAATTCAAAGGTATTTTTACTTTTTTTACAGGATTATTAATTTTTAAAGATATAAAAGAATTTATTTCTAAAAAACACTCTGGATTTTCTTCTTTTTTAATACCTGCAATTGCCCCCATAATACCTGCAAGAACAGTTCTTGGAGGTATGGAAAACGTTAAAGGAGACATATTGGTAAAAAATTTTCTGAACTGAGCATAATCACCAAAAATATCAAATACTAATATTTTTTCCGGTATAAAAGTCATATTGATTAGACCTTTCTGTAATTAAGCCCCTTAGATAATTCAAAACCCTCAAATTTAATCCGATTATTTTGTCTTAGCTCCACTGATTCAATCTTATCTTTATTAAGCTCAATAACATCTTTAAGCTTATCAAGTTTTAAAATTCCATCTGAAATATCCCTTATTTTTTCATCTGAAAGATCTGAATCAAAAGAAAGGTATTTATCAAGTTCACCAATAAAAAAATTTTCTTCTTTATATTTAATTTCAATAAGCATTTGGGGGCTATGCTCAAATTTTGAACGGGAAATAAGATTTTTAGTTCCTTCCCACATTGCTTTTTTCAATTCTTCAACATCGTCATCTGTAAGTCCGGTATCTTTAGCCGCATTTTCGTTTACAATACCGTGAAAACAAATAAGTGAGTAAGGCAAAATATATTCTTCTCTGAAAGTTTGTTGATTAGCTCCGTCTTTTGATGCAAATGCTCCTGTTCCTTTCATATACTTAACCTGAACTTTATGAAGAGACTTTCCAATTTTAAACTGAACAGGCCCTGTAAAAATTATTGAATCCTTATCCATTGGAAGCACCCCCCCAAATAAACGGATATCTATACATTTTTTAAGAATATCTTCCATCATATCTTTTTTTAAAGTCCCAAAATCCTTAACCCTTGCTTTGCCGTCTTTTATGCCACCTTTTTCAGAGTCTGTTGTCCTGACAAAAATATCTTTATCCTTTTCACCGTTATATCCCATAAAATTAAAAAACTGATCTCTTACAGTCCTTTTAAGTCTCACATCAGTAACCAGATTTAAACCGGTTTCTTCATCAATTCTTGGCTTATTTTCATCGGCAGGGTCTCCATTTGGATTAGCATTTTTTACATCATAAATAAAAAGAAGTTCTCTGCGGTTTTTTATACTCATTTTTTTCTCCTTATTAAAATCATTCTGTTTCAGAATTATCATTTTTACCAGATTCATTGTTTAT
Source organism: Candidatus Muiribacteriota bacterium (assembly GCA_051747805.1). GTDB lineage: Bacteria > Muiribacteriota > Muiribacteriia > Muiribacteriales > Muiribacteriaceae > JBNJGP01. Next base: position 4,083 of record JBNJGP010000092.1, on the reverse strand, counting down.
TATTTCTTTATGAAGAGTCATTCCCATAGCAAAATAAAAGCTGATTTCATCATTTGACAGTTCATCAAGGTTTGAGTCCAAAAATAGTTTTGAAATTACTTCTTCGAGTTTTTTATAATAATTTGAGTCGTATTGTTCTAACTTTGCAATTATCTCTGGAAATAATTTTTTTATTAATTTGGGATTGAGTTTTAGACCATTTAATTTATTTTTAAATGGAGTTGCTTCTCTGTTTTGGTACTGAATATTCAATAATTTCTGACATAAAACTCCTTCAAGAAAAACAGTTTTTTTTGCCGGATTATTAAAAAAATCTTTATGCTCAGCAAAAAAATCATTATATTCTAATTCCAAGTTATCCTCCTTTTTATTTAAAGACAGATTTATTATGTTTAAATTATTCAAAAATTTTAAAGTCATAAAAATTTTCAAAACAGAAAGACTTATATTCTCATTGTTTGCATATTTTGACCTGATGAACTCAGCAATTTTTCTCATAAGAAAATTAGAATCAATTCTCTTATGCAGAAAAACAGACCTTACTACCTCTAAAAAACTTTTTTCCAGTTCACCCATAAAATCTTTAATAAACTCAAACTTGAACTTTAAATCATAAGTTTCTTTTTTTCCTTTCAATTCTTTAAAAATACCGCTTTGTTCTGCCTTGTCTTTAGCATTAAAAATTACTTTAAATTGAGATGGATAAACATCTTCAATACTCATTAATATTTTAAATTCATTGTTATTTTTCTTACAAAAAAGCATTGTATAATTAACACGATTATCAGTATCTTTTATTATATCTAAAATATCACTGTTTGAGTTGGTTATGGTATTTCTTGCTTGTTCAGACAAACTGAATTTTCCCAACGCATTTTCTTTATCCAGAAAGTAATCCATAATCTCTGAATTATCAGTGTGTGAAATTAAAAATTCAGGAATCAAATAATAATTAAAACCACAAAAATAATAACTCATATAGTTTTCTATTATTGGCTTAACTTCTTTTAACTTGACAGCACAATCAGGACATACAGGGTAATTTTTCCAGGCATTTGTTTTATCCATACCGCCTGCAATGGGAGCAAATTCAGTTTTTGAAGTATAAAAGTTAAAAGTACTTACATACCCCCATACTTCTTTGTTATTCGCCAAGCATACAGAACAAAATTTATTTTTTCCTTTTATAATTTTATTATCAAATGTGAAATATGGGGCTAATATATTTTCTTTTGTTTTTTTTCTAATCTCATAAAAAATTTCTGATTCACCTATGTATTTATCGTCAATTTTTAGGCTTAAAATATAAAGATCTTTATCAGTTTTACGCCCCTGCATAGATTCTTTTATTGACTCTTTTATCTTTTCAGCATTATCCAAAAAACACTGGTTTAAAGCAGAAATTTTCTCATCATTATTATATTTTTTAAGAATAGTTATAATTTTCCCTTTTTTCTTTTTTTCTGAAAAATACTCATTATTATCTTGTATGTCTTTATAGCTAACAAAAACTGAAGGAAATTCAGAAGTTCCTCGTGCTGCAACTTTTTTAAAAAAAATTTTTTGTTTATTTTTTTCAGCATTAAATTTTTCTAAATAACTTCCTTTATAATCAAAGGAAGTTCCATTCTCTCCTGATTCAAATTCTAAAATAACTACTTGCTCTTCCCTTTCAACTGTAACCAAGCCATAAGGATTGTCTTCAAAAAATTCATCATCTATATATTCATGGAGCTTATACATTTTATGTATCATGAGAATTCCTCTTAAATTTGAATTTACAAAATTTTTTCCACCACCCCAAATCCTCTTGAGACAGATTTCCCAATTCCAACAAAATCAGGAATTTCAAAATTTATTTTAAAAAAGCCTTTAAACCCTAAAACCCTGTTACCTTTTAAAGTTGTATCAACAGGCTCAACATCGACCAAAGAGTTGATTCTCTGATTTTCGTCCAGTGTAATTCCAAGATATTTACACATCGACAAAATATTTCCTGTAAGAATGTTTCTTAGCAACTCTTTTTTCTCGGACATGAGTGATCCTCTGTATTTCTTATAGTTCTGCTGATTCAATGCAATCCACGGGGTTTTAAATTTATATAAGAAGTGTTCTTGAGAAAACCCAAAGTCTGTTTCTTCAACTTTTAAATCTTTTTCAAATACAGGGATTAAGGTATCATCAATTTTTATTTCTCCTAGATTCATAAAAATATCAGTAAATATTTCAACAGCTTTTTCACTTAAAGCTATCACAGCCGGTTTGTTATTAAGTATTTTAAATTGTATTAAGGGGTATCTGTATATATTTTTACCATCCTGAGGGTTATGGTTATGAACAAGATCATATTTTTCAAACAACCTCCCAACGTAGCCCCTGAATTTATGAATCTCACCTGGTTTCAGATTAATATCATTTAATGTAAGAGTCGCTTTTTTCATCTTTTAAGTCCTTAAATCAAAAAAATTTGGCTAGTAATTCATCATTCACATACTTTCTGTCAAAGCCCTGGCCAAGTACACTTATTTTTTGGAAATCTTCCTGACAAAAGGGAAACAGATAAACACTATCCTTATCAGTATCTATAAGCTCGTCAAAAAACTCTCCCAACTCGTCAAATCTGTTCCAGTCAAGCTTACCAAGAAATACACTTTTTTGGACTCTAATGAGCCCTGTTTTCTTACATTTTTTAGCAACTTTGTTTCTTACTTTATCATCAGAAATATCATAAATTATCCATACAAGAGTTCTTAGCATAATTTACACCACTAAAATTCCTTTATATTTAACCATTTTTCAGGTTGATTTTTATCCAGCAAAAGATTTGCTAGCCTATGAGCTTCGTGGTTAATAATATACTTACGTTTAACATTTCTCTTTCGATATCTGACTTTTTCATCAAGGTGCTTTAACAGCATGTCTATTACAAAGGGTTTCCCTTTTTGATTAAGTTTTACACTTTTAGCTGAAATATCGAAATATTCATCTTTTGCTTTTTTCCCTGTAAATATGTAAACAGCAACAGTTTCTGCAAAAACCCTGAAAGGTTCTATCAAATCAAACACCAGTGATTTTTTATTATAATTATCTGTATGCATAAAACCTACAAAAGGATCTAAACCTGCAATAATACATGCTTTTTCTACACGAGAATAAAGAACACCGTAACAATAATTCAACACCGCATTAAAAGCGTCTTTTGCCGGCTTTCGTGATCGACCTTCAAATTTATATTTATAATCCATTATTTTTGAAATACATTGAAAATAAGAACGGCCTGCTGTCCCTTCTGCCCCGAGTAATTGTTCCCTTAACTCTTCAATATTACCATTCAAGGAACTTATATAATTAATAGAGTTTTCTATGGTATTAATAGGTGTTGTAAAAAGATCTTCTTTACCTGGTCTTGAATATTTAAGTTTCTTTAAAAACTCAACTTGATTGGACATTTTTTTCTTGATCAATTCCGTGACAATTTTTATACAGATCGACGTATCAGAAACTTCAAGTTGTTTCCGACGAATTAAAGCTGTTGAACCAAGTTTGGAAAACCATACTCTTCCTAATGGATCACCATATTGATTTAAAAAAACAACATCTATATTATTTTCAAGGGCCAAGATTATAGATTGAGTTGAAAGCATAGCTTTATTTGAAATAATTAAAGATTCTATTTTAGAAGCAGCAATATCAACTTTATCATTTTCATTTTGGATTCTAAAACACTCATCTTTTTGCTTAATCATTGTTCCCGGTGAATTTACTATTAACTGAATTTTATACTCCTTTCATTATTTCATAATTTAACGCAAATATTTATAACATTGTATTTATGAAATAAGCTTTAAGCTTCATTTCATTACCTCTTTTTAATTATTAACCACACCATACCACACCAGGTATCTCACAGAGTGACATACCCCTGAAAATTTTAATAATTTTTCAGACTATTTTTTATTTTATTAATTACTTCTTTTCTCAGGGTTTCAGGAGATTCAACAACAACGCCGTCTCCATGTCTTAAAATCTCCATTACAAGTTCTGTTGATACGCTGTATGGAATTTCAAGGATAAGGTCATCAC
>JBNJGP010000091.1:0-9101 GCA_051747805.1 Candidatus Muiribacteriota bacterium | reverse complement strand
CCAAAAATGACCTCCCCCTCGTCGCCCGGGTCAATCACGACCGCTTTTTTATTTTCTAAATCAAAAAGAATATAACAATTTATATCAAATTCTCCAACAACAATAAATGTAATAATAATGTTTTTATCATTCATTTGACTTGCTCCCTTCATCCCAGACTCCAATATATGGGAGATTTCTATATTCCTGACAGTAATCCAGTCCATATCCTATCACAAATTCATCCCCCACTTCAAATCCAAAATAATGAACTGGGACTTCGATTTTTCTACACACTTTTTTATTTAAAAATGTGCAGACTTTTATACTTTTAGCGCCTTTATTTTTAAAATATTTGTACAAAAAATCAAGCGTATATCCGGTATCCACAATATCTTCTACAATAATTATATTTTGATCTGAAATATCTTTGTCAACATCTTTTATAATTTTTATTTTTCCAGTTGATTTTGTGAAATTCTCGTATGAGGAAACAACCATAAACTCAATATTAATGTTTGTTTTTGAAATATTTTTAACTAAATCTGAAACAAACATGAATGCACCCTTTAAAATACACACAAAAATAATTTTTTCATCTTGATAATCATTTTCAATATTAAAGGCAAGTTCTTTAACTCTTTTTTCGATTTGCTCTCTAGAAATCAAAGTTTTCATTAATAGCCCTCTACAAATAAATATTTTTTTCATTCTAACTGGAAAAATTTTAAAATTCAAGTTTTACTAATGGGCTATTTTTTGATATATTTTCTTACATGTACACATTAATTGTGAGTGAAGAAAAAAACAGTTGTGCTCTGTTTAAGAACGGGAATTTAGCAGGTTTTGAAAACGAAATAAATTATTCTTGCTATAATCAATATCCAGTTTTTAGTGTTAAAAAACTTATTGACCGTTTCAATCTGAACTTCTCTGATATTGATTACTTTATTTATGTTGGACCAAACAGCCAGCGTTACAACGCATTATTAAACCTTGAACTGCTTGAGATGTACGACCATTTAAACAGAAAAGAAATAATTACTATTAACAGCAATATTTCAAAGCTTTACTATTCTCTGAAAAAATCTGATTTTAATAATGGCGTATGCTTAATATGGGATTTTGAGGGAATAAAAACCTATAAAATAAACTCTTCAAATATTAAAGAAACAATTTTTGATGTTGATGAAAAAAAATATATAAAAAAATTCTCTGAACTTATTACCAATTATGCTGGAAGCAATTTCCTGAATTTATTTTTATGTCATTCTTTTCTTCGTGATATGAGCCTGTATAATCAGATAAAGGATAAATTCTTTGATTTTAAGCTTGATGGAACTATGTCAATCAAGATAGAGGAATTAAAAAACTATCTTTTTGACAAACAAAAAAAACCAGAAATTCTTTTTACATTAAAAAAATTAATGGACGATATACTCATACATTTCTGCAATTATCTTAAATACCTCACAAAAGAAGAAAATATTATACTACAGGGTGATTTTGTAAAAATCTGTCTTGCCAACGGGCGTATTTCAAAATATATACCTTTTAATAATGTATATGTTAATCTCCTTCCTGAATATTGTTATATTCAAAAAGGGGCTTTTTATAAATTTCAACTAGAACTTAATAATACTAATTCATTTGGAAATGAACAAAAAGAAATAGAAAAAATTATATATAATTTATTTGAAGATTTTCATTCTGAAAATATAGACAAAATCAGGAAATATTTTTTATATATGGATGACGAGGTTTTTTTAAAAATCAGGGATTTCCTTTCTAAATGCACCGGTATAAGATTTAATTTCGTTCTTAAGGATATCGTTATATCAAGCTCAGGAAGAAAGGCATGGGCTATTTTTTACTTTTATTTTTTTGGAAAATTTAAAGAAAGCAGACAGAACGTAATTTTAAATTATAAAACAATGATGTTTTTAAAAAAAGATGAAAAAAGTTGGGATATATCCGACATTGAATTTTATAACTTTGAGAATCTACCTGTTTTAACTATGGAACTGTCAAATTCCTGTAACTTCAACTGCATTATGTGTGATAATGATGAACAGAATAAAAATTCTTTCATGAGTTTTAAAACTTTTAAAAATATTATTGACTCACTTGACCACTTTAAGGTTTCAACAATTACGCCATTCTGGCTTGGAGAACCTTTGATGAATCCTGAGTTTAAAAAAATGCTCAGTTATGCCTTCGATAAAAACAAAGACAATAGAATATTTACTTCTTTTACAATAAACACTAATGCCTACTTTTTAGACAACGAAAATACTAATGCTATTTTAGAAAATACAAGCAGAAAAAGTATGGCAGAAAATACTTTTATAAGAATTCATTTTTCCCTGGACGCCTTCAGTAAAAAAACTTTTAATAAAATTCACAAATCAGACTCTTATGAAAAAGTAAAAAATAATATTTTAAATTTTATCCAGAAAAGAAACGAGGCAGGCATAAATTATCCTAAAATAACTGTTGCAATTATTGTTATGGAAGAAAATTACCAGGAGGTTGCTTCATTTGTGGAGTTCTGGAAGAATATTTTCAGAGATAATAATCTTGATTACTTTGTTACGTATGACTGGCCATGCCTTGAAAAAGATGCAATATATATTAGAAGACTTGATTGCGAAAATCAGAATGAAGCCGAAAAAATGCATTATAATAAAGTAAAAGAACTTGGTCTGATTTCAGAAACAAAAGAATGCCAGGATAAAGAAGAAACCGCTGATGATGAAGTTCATGAAAGAATTATAAATACAGATTCTGTTTTAATCAGAGAAAATCTTGATTATTATATAAGAAGACCCTGCCCCGCCCTCTGGAAAACTCCGATTATAAAATGGAATGGCGATGTTACAGTCTGCTGTTTTGATATAGATATGCAATTGAAAACCGGTAATATAAATAACAAAAATTTATCTCAACTATGGAATTCAGAACTTATAAAAAAATGGCGGCTTTTTCATATAAGAGGTGACTTTTATAAAATCAAGAGATGTGCAAAATGCCATAATATAAACTCACCAGTTATGAAAAACGCAGAATTTATTGAGTATTTAGTAAAAATAAATAAAAAAGATGAAATTGAAAAAGCCCATTTTATTAATTAAAAATTCAATCTTATACTTTTTTCTAAATCAAAAAGAACATTATGGTCTTCTTTCTGCTTTCTATTTGAAGGAACTAGTATATAAGAACTTCCAGGTCTTATCTGAATATCATCGCCAAAGCCAGTATTCAGTGGCCTTTTAAGTTCAATTTTAATTTTTCCGGATATAAAAAGACTCTGTTTATTAGCCTCCTCAAAATCAAGTGCAATAATAACATCTTCTTTACTTAATCCGGGTGAAGGGGCCAAAACCTGAGGAATAAAATAATTTCCTGTAAAATTAGTTGGTGAATAAATTGTTGTATCAAAAAAGCTTTCAAAACCCTCATCATCAGTTAAATATAAAAATTTATCCCGTCCATCATCAGAAATAACAGGATACTCAACATAATGGGAACCTTTATCTGTCTTTCTTTGAGAAAAAACTCCAAACATATCGTTTAAGAACTTATTATACTTATATATATACTTCCAGTCCCAAACGTCGACGTTAACTTCAGTTTTATTTCTACGGACAAAATCAGTAAGGGCACTTTCCTCAGAAAGTGTAAATATAAGATGGAGAAAATCATCAGGTCTGTATGTATCATAATAAATAAGACCCTCAGAAGCTCTAAGCAAATAGGCCTCACTGGATTTCATAACTGGTTCTGCAATAATATGCTCAATATATAGATAAAAATACTTATCATCAAACGCGCCCGTTATATTAAAATCCTCACTTGAAACCAGCTCAGGATAAATATCATCTCTGTTTGCATCAACAATTATACGCTCCTGTGTTTTTTGTATATTTAAATCAACAGGATTTAAATTAGTTTTTAGTTTAAATTTTTCTTCAAAAAATTCTCTATTAGAAAGAATAAACTTATGCTGTCTTAACGTATCAAAAAGAACAACCTGCTGGGGAGTTATCTGAGTAATCTCAATAACTTTTTCAAGCTCTCCAAGCTCTTCTTCATCAAGTTCAATCTCAGAAAAAATACTTCCGAGATTTAAATCCTCAAAAGAAGGTTTTTTGAAATTATTCTGTTGGGAGAACTCTTTAAGCTTCTCTTGATAAGTCGATTCAACCTGATTTTTAAAACTTGATTCTCCCTCTTCGTTCAGCTGCTTGCGCTCCACTGTTGTAAAGTTAAAACCCCTGACTTTATCTCCAACATTAACAGTAATATTTTTTTCCTCTATTTCAGAATAAAGTCTGGCTTCATATTCGCCCTCACTTTTCTGGACTACTTCAATAAGCTGATAGGGGAATTCAGGTCTTGTATAAGGAACTTCCTTATCATCTGGATATTTATAAATATACGTGGACCTACCAATCTCTGATGAAGAATAAACACTAATACTTAAAAATACTTGACAAACAATAAATAGAAATATTACAGTTCTAAATGATAAAATATTTAAAATTTTCATATTAAAATATTATAAAGACTACTTTTTATTTTGTCAAGGAGTTATACTTTATGAAAAAAAGATTAAAAGGTTTTAAAGATATCATGCCTTCTGAAATGATTCTAAAAAATAAATTTTTAAACATTATTACCTCTATTTTTGAAAATTATGGCTTTTCTCCTGTTGAAACTCCAGCTTTAGAATACCTCGAAACTCTACTTGGAAAATCCGGGGACGAAAATGAAAAACTTATGTATAAATTCAAAGATAATGGTGGCAGGGATGTTGGTTTAAGATATGATTTAACAATTCCCCTTGCTAGATTTATTGCAACAAATTTTAATGAAATAAATTTTCCTTTTAAAAGATATCATATTGCGCCCGTATGGAGGGCTGAAAACCCACAGAAAGGCAGATACAGAGAATTTTATCAATGTGACTGCGATATAACCGGAACTAATTCCTATCTTTCTGATGCAGAGATTATTTTTTTAATTCATGATGTTTTAAAAGCCTTAAATATAGACGATTTTATTATTCAGGTAAATTCAAGAATTTTCTTTGACTGTTTAATACAGGAATTAAATATTAATGAAAAGGCAGCAAAAGAACTTGGTGTACTTATAGATAAAAAAGATAAAATGCCACAGGATAAATTTATTAAAGCTTACTCCAATATTTTAAAAACAGATGAAAACAAAAAACTTTTTGAAAAGTTCATGTATAAAACCTCTTCTATCTCGGATTTAGAGAATATATTCACTTCAAAAAACAAAAAACAGGAGGAACATTTTAATAATTTTAAAAAAATGTTTGAAGTAATAAAACCGATATTGAATTATGTTAAATTCACACCGCATATTATAAGAGGACTTGATTATTATACCGGGGTTGTTTATGAAACAATACTTCAGAAATCTCCGGAATACGGAGCAGTTTTTTCAGGTGGGCGTTACGATAACTTAATTGGTTCATTTACAGGTAGAGAAAGCATTCCGGCCGTTGGTGCCTCTATAGGAATTTCAAGGCTTATTGCGGCTCTTGAAGACAGGGGATTTTTTAATAATGATAAAAAAACTGTGTCCTCTCTTATTGTTTTTAATTTTGATGAAACCCTTGAACCTTATTACAGCAAATTAATTCATAAACTCAGGCAAAATAATATTAATATTGATTTTTACTATAAAAATGACAAAATTAAAAAACAGTTTAAATATGCCGAGAAACAGGGATATGATTTTGCCCTTTTAATCGGGAAAAATGAGATAGATTCAAAAATGGTGAAATTAAAGGATTTAAAAAATTTCAAACAAATTGAAATAAGCTTTAATGAACTGGAAAAGCTTACTCAGAAAAAACTTGAAACCATCTTTGAATAATTTTTTCTGAAATATCCGATTTGAACCCCGGACAGTTTTTACATTTATCCGGATAATTTCTGTTTAAATGCATTTTTCTTATTTTCTGGGCTTTTTCTCCAAACCAGATATTAATAAAACTTTCATAATTAACATTACCGGGGCTAAGACTCATTGCAGGGTCCAGATTACAGAAACCAACCTGTCCGTTCCACCGTATAAAAGGCATTGACCATAAATTCTGACAGCATGATTTTGAACTTTTTAAATTTTTTAAAGGTTTTTTTTCTATTATTTTGTGCTCAAATTTAGTCCTCATATCCTCAAACATCTTATCTACCTTCCTTTGTTTTCCGGGACTGACAAGCTTTCTAAAAAAAATATAATCAAAATCAACAGTTGTTTTTTCTTCAAATAAAACAGGAAGATCAGAAATAAAATTATTACACATTTTTATAAAGGGTGAAATTTCATTTCTATTTTCTTCCATTATAATAAATTGAAAACGTAGAAATATATTTTTTTTCCGGTTTTCCACAAGCTTTTTAATATTATCAACTATTTTTTTAAACTCACCATTTTTCCGGATTTTTGAATAGGTTCTACTGTTTGAAGCATCTATAGATAAAAAAAGAAAAACATTTCTGTTAATTTGGTTTAATCTGTTTATAAGAACTTCGTTTAAAAAAGAAACGTTAGTATCTAAAATCAGATTTTTAAAAAAAAAAGAATTATGCTGAAGTTTTTTAAGAATTTCCTCGATTTCGGGGTGCATTAAAGCCTCACCCAGCCATGAAAGTTTCAATCCTTCAAAAAAAAGAGAAGTATTTTTAAAAGAATCAACAACTTCTGAAAAAAGCTTGGAACTCATAAAACCTTTGTTTTTTATATCAACATTTTCTCTGTAACACATTAAACATTTATAATTACATAAATTTGTCAGTTCAAGAGTTAAGTATGGGTGAACTGAATTTGAAAGCTTTACAAGTTCAGAAAAATTTTTCATTTATAAAAAAATCACTTCTGCGTGGGAATATGCAGAATTATATACTTTCCTTTCTTTAAATTTTGAATTTCAATTTTATAATTCAGTTTAGATATAATCTTTTTAATTATTTTAATACCTCTGCCCCTGCCCATTCCTTCGGTCTGATTAATATTTCTGTAATTAATTCCGTCCGAGTTAAGGTACATTGTTTTATCAAGTTTAATACCATCATCATAGAATTTACATAATATTTCATTCCTTTTATTTTCAGTTTCAAATCCTACTTTTTTATAAGAGTATTTTACCGCATTTGATATTAAATTAATAAAAAGATGATTTAAATAAAAATGTGAGGATTCAATTTCAATTTCTAGACTATCTTCGGCCATATCAAAATAAAAATCTTTGTTTTCAAAATGACATAAACGCTGTCCAATTGAAATAACATCGTTAAAAAATGAGGATAAATTAATTTTAGAAAAATTAATTTCCCCCTCATCCTGTGTAAATAGCTTCATTTCCTCTATCATCTGATTTATTTTTTCAAAACTTATTTCAAAAGCCTGATAAAGTTCAGGCTGTTCTTTTGAAAGGTCAGAAAAAATACTTTTTGTATTCAAAAAAATATTAAGGGGCGAAGAAATATCATGTAGAAACTCATTCATGAATTCTCTGGTCTCCTCATATTTTTTCTTTAAGTTATTATCTGATTTAAGTGAATTAAATTTTTTTCTATGGGGTTCAAAAATAATGTCATAACTTTTATCATCAACTAAATTAAATATATAATACATTTCATCTTCAAATCGTTCGGGCTCGAATTTTTTATCAAGAATATTTAAAATATCTGACACAATAATATGGTCGGTGGTACTCTGAATTTTTTCAATTATAGAATCATCAAGTTTCTGTCCGATTTTTTTCTCAATAATCAGTATATGAGAAGTGACAGAGTCAGAGTTTTTGTTTATGTAATCCTCAACATTTATATACAATTCTGGTTCAATATATCCATATGCCTCAAGTATATGAGAAAATACTTCAAGAAGCAGATAATCACACCCAATCACTTTTATTTTTATTGAATTATTCTTTTTAAAATGCTTCAACTCAGATTCGCATCCAAAAGCATAATCAAGGTTTTTAAAGATAGGAAATATTTTATTTAAATTAACCAGCTTAAATATTTTAAAGAGTTGTTCTTTTAAATTTCCTAGCACAACAACATTGTTTTTACGAGTCATCTGTGAGTTAAATTTAATAATTTCAGAAATTCCTGTACTGTCAATATTCGCGGTTTGGGAAAAATCCAGATAAATAATTGAATTATTCATAATTGAAACAGTGCTGTATTTTTCGCGAAAATCCTGAAATGTGACATTATTAAGTTTTTTTCCTACTTTTAAAACAACCCGGTCATTCATAAATTAATATTTAAATAAACTCCTCTATTTTATTGAGAAGCTCTTCTGGGGTAAAAGGTTTTAGAATATATGAATCTGCATTTACTTTTTTATAATTATTTTTAACTGCTTTTAAATCAATTCCTGTAACAAGAACTATAGGTATATTCTGTGTCAATTCATCTTCTTTTAAAGCACGGCATATTTCATATCCATCAATTGAGGGCATCATAATGTCAAGCAGAATTAAATCAGGTTTTTCTGTAGCCACTTTAATACCGAGCTTGACAGCATCGCATACTGTTATCACATTGTACTGTTCAGAGTTTAATACTGTATCTATAAGCTCTAGGATATCTACATCATCATCAACTACTATTATTTTTTTAAACCCGCTCTTGTTGGAATTTTTTATAAAATCCATCAAATCCTTTTTATAAATTCTGTAATGTCCGCCAGGGGTGGTAAAGGCCTTAATTTTTCCAGTTCTTAAATAGTTTTTCATGGTAGAATGACTAACTTTAAGAAATTTACATGCTTCAGTTGTGTTTAATATCTCATTATCAAATTTATTTAAATCAACCACAAACGCCCTCCAGTATAGATTGTTTTACTATCAAAAAATGAATTTCTGTTCAGAATATCTATTTTAGCTTTTTAAACATATATTGTCAAATTTTTATCAAAAATTATCAATAATGTTTAGAAACAGAACGGGGTCTGCGCCGAGCTCAAATTTAAGCCTGATTTTATTTCGTAATATATTTTAATCTCTTGCTCTAATCTGATTCTATCGGCTCCTATCGGCCTCTATCGTCTCACCTCTCACTTCTCACCTCTCA
>JBNJGP010000090.1:0-9106 GCA_051747805.1 Candidatus Muiribacteriota bacterium | reverse complement strand
CATTGTGGGGTTTTATTTAAAATATTACAAAGAAATATTATTTTAATATATGATTCACATGAATGGTGGAGTGAAAGAAGAGCTCTTTATAATAATTATCAGAAATTCAGTATAAGATTAAAGGAATTTTTGTTTACAAAATTTACCAATTTGAATATAACTGTAAATAATGCAATAGCTAATAAATTAAAATTATTTAATTTTGTAAATTTTAAAGTATTGTATAATACATCTAGATTATTTAATTTAAAAGAAAAAAATGAAATGAGAAAAAAATTTAATCTTCCAAAAAATAAAATTATTATAATATATACCGGGATATTAACCTCGGGAAGAGGTATAGAAGTTTTATTTCAAATATTAAATAATCTTCCTGAAAGGTTTTTGGGTGTGATTATGGGAAAATGTAGAGAAGGATTTTTAGAGAACAATAATTTATATAAAAAACTTATAAATGATAATAAACTTATTCACCTTGAAAGCAAACCTGAGCAGGAAATGTATGAATATATATGTGCCTCTGATTTAGGATTTAATGGAGTTGAAAAAATCTGCCGCAGTTATAATTTGGCATCTCCAACTAAAACTTTTTATTATATGATGGCAGGAGTACCGAATCTTTTTAATAGTGAACTTACTTTTTCAAAAATGTTTAATAAAAAATATAATGTAGGAATTTTAATAGATTATAAAGATATTGAAAAAACAGTTAATCAGATTAGGGAATTTTTATTTTCTGATAGATATAATCAATGTAGAAAAAATTCCCTTTTTTATGCGAAAAATATTTTTAACTGGCAGAGACAGGAAAAAAAATTATCAAAAATCTTTTTTGATTAATTATGGGAAGGAATTTATGAAAAAAATTAAACTTGGTTTGGTTGGATGCGGAAGAATATCACAGAAACATTTTGATGCAATTAAAAATATAAATGAATTTGAATTGAATGCTGTTTGCGATATAAAAAAAGAAAGAGCAGATAAAGCTTCACAAGTTACTAATGCTAAAGTATATTATAATTATAATGAAATGATTTCAAATGAAAAGATTGATTGTGTTGTGTTATGTACACCGTCAGGAATTCATCCGGAGCAGGGAATTGAAGCGGCAAAAAGAAAAATTAATGTTATAAGCGAAAAACCGATGGCAACTAATTTAAAAATGGCAGATAAATTAATAAAAACCTGTGATGAAAATAATGTTGAATTATTTGTAATAAAGCAGAATAGATTAAATGAAACTGTGAAAAAATTAAAAAATGCCATAATAAAAGGGCGATTTGGAAAAATATATTATATTAGTTGTAATGTTTTCTGGACAAGGCCACAAGAGTATTATGATATGGCTAAATGGCGTGGAACCTGGGAGTTTGACGGTGGAGCTTTTTTAAATCAGGCAAGTCATTATGTTGATTTGGTGCAATGGCTTGGAGGGCCTGTTGAATCAGTTATGGCTTTTGGTGGAACTTTAGAAAGAAAAATTGAAACAGAAGATACCGGTGTAGCTGCGGTGAAATTTCGAAATGGCGCAATGTGTTCTATTAATGTTACAATGTTGACATATCCAAAAAATTTAGAGGGTTCAATTACTGTGATTGGCGAAAAAGGAACAGCAAAAATTGGCGGGATTGCTTTAAATCAAATCCAGCACTGGGAATTTTCTGATTATGATGATGAGGATAAAGATGTATTTTTATCTAATTCTAATCCAGATTCAGTATATGGATATGGTCATACAGGTTATTATAAAAGTGTTGCTGATACAATGCTAAGTAAAAAAGAAACTGATGTGGATGGTAGGGAAGGCAGAAAATCATTAGAGCTTATAATGGCAATATATAAATCAATAAAAGAAGGAAAAAAAATATCTTTACCTTTGGAATTTTGATTATACTTGAAAGGATTTTATAATTGAAAGAATATTTTGTGCATGAAAGTAGTTATATAGATGAAGGTGCAAATATTGGGAAAAACACAAAAGTCTGGCATTTTTCTCATATTATGAGTGGGGCCATCATTGGTGAAAATTGTCGTATAGGACAAAATGTAAACATTGGGTCAAAAGCTGTAATTGGAAATAATGTAAGTATTCAAAATAATGTTTCTGTTTATGATAGAGTAATCTTAGAAGATGGTGTTTTCTGTGGCCCTTCAATGGTTTTTACAAATGTGGTTAATCCAAGAGCTTTTATTGAAAGAAAAAATGAATATAAAGAAACAATTGTTAAAAGAGGAGCTTCAATTGGAGCTAATTCAACTATTGTTTGCGGAATAACGATTGGAGAATATGCATTCATTGGTGCGGGTGCGGTTGTTACAAAAGACGTTAAGCCTTATGCTCTTGTTTTTGGTAATCCTGCAAAAAAACACGGTTGGGTATGTAAATGTGGTATTAAACTTGTTAAAATTAAGGGCGAATTACATTGTAGTGAATGTAAAAAAAGATATTATGAAAAAGATTATGAATTGATAATATTAGAAGGCGAAAGGTTAAAAAAGTGAAAATTCCTTTACTTGATTTAAAATCTCAATATAAAAAAATAAAAAATGAAGTTGATGAAGTAGTTTTAAAAGTTTTAAATAACTGCAATTTTATAATGGGCGAAGAAGTAATTAAATTTGAAGAAAATATTAAAAAGTATACGGGAGCAAAATTTGCTGTTTCCTGTGCTTCGGGTTCTGACGCTCTTTTATTATCTTTAATAGCTATTGATATTAAACCCGGGGATGAAATAATTACAACACCATATACATTTTTTGCAACGGCAGGAGCAATTGTCCGTCTTGGAGCTGTTCCTGTTTTTGTTGATATTAATGAAAATGATTGTAATTTAAATGCTGATTTAATTGAAGAAAAAATAACTCCAAAAACAAAAGCAATTATTCCAGTTCACCTTTATGGAAAATGTGCAGATATGGAAAAGATTTTAAAAATAGCAGAAAAGTATAAATTGAAGGTTGTTGAAGATGCTTGTCAGGCTATAGGAGCATGGTTTAAATTTTCAGATGGTATGTATAAACAGGCAGGAACTATGGGAGATACTGGGTGTTTTTCTTTTTTCCCAACTAAAAATCTTGGCGGTGCCGGTGATGGCGGTATGATTGTAACAAATAATGATGAATTATTCCAAAAACTCAAAATATTAAGGGTTCATGGTAGTAAACCTAAGTATTATCATAAGTTTGTTGGTATCAATTCTAGACTGGATACAATTCAGGCAGCAATACTTAATGTGAAAATAAAATACCTTGAAGAATGGACACAAGCTAGAATTGAAATTGCCTCTTTATATTGTGATTTTTTTAAAGAAAATTCAGATAATATAGAGTTCTATGAGTTTTTTGATTATGTAAATCAACATATATATCATCAATTTGTTATTCAGACAGAAAATAGAGATGAATTGTCAAATTATCTCAATGAAAATGGAGTTTCAACAGCAATGTATTATCCATTACCTTTACACTTGCAGGTGTGTTTTAAATATTTAGCATATAAAGCTGGTGATATGCCTGTTGCAGAAAAAAAATCAAAAACAACATTAGCATTACCAATATATCCAGAGTTAGATTATAAAAAAGTTATAAAGGGATTAAAATGTTTTTTTCAGTAATAATTCCAGTTTTTAATAGATATGAAGATTTGATTGAATCTATTAAAAGTGTTTTGAATCAAAGTTTTCAAGATTTTGAGTTATTAGTTTTAGATGATGGTTCAGATCAAGAGATAGCAGATTTTTTGAAGTTGAAAAAAATTCACAGTTCAAAATTAAAATTATTAAAAAATCATAAGAATATGGGAATCCCTTTTACTAGAAATAAATTGATTAAAAATACCAAAGGAGATTATATATTAACTTTGGGTTCAGATGATGTGCTTGAAAAAGATGCACTCAAAAATTATTATTTAAGCATAAATAAAAATTTAGACTATTATATATATTATGGTAATTGTTGTAGAAAACAATATGATGAAAAAAGAAACGAAACAAAGGTTAGTTTGATTAATATCCCTGACTTTAAAGATGAAATATCTTCTAAATATTTCGTTTTTGGGAATTTTTTGCCCGATTCTGGAACTGTTATAAAAAAAAGTTTTTATAGTGTTTATGGTTATTATAATGAAAAAATGACTAGAATGTGCGATTATGAGCTTTGGTCTAGGGTTTGTTATGAAAAAAGAATGTTTTGTAAATTTGATTTTAAAGTAGCAATTTTTCGATTATTTGGAGATAATATAACGAAAAATATAAAATTAATATCTTTGCGAGAAATACCCATTAATAATATTTTAGCCCATAAAGAAATTGATATATTTCCGTATCTTTTCGATGATTATCAAAAATTCAATTTATTAGGAGATATTTTTCGTAAATATAAACTTAATGAGAAAGCACAATTTTTTTATAAAAAAGCTTTAAATTTTAATAATAGTAATATATGGTCAAATATTCAAATCAGAAATGGAAAAATACAATCTAAGGTAAAAAAGATATATATTTATGGAACTGGAGAAAAAGCCAAAGAGGCTGAAAGTAAATTATCGCAATTTTTTATTATCGAAGGTTTTATAGATGTTAATAACAATAATGATTGTTTTTTGAGTAAAAAAATTTGTTCATTAGATAAAATGCCAGAAAAAAGTATGATTATTGTTGCTTCTTCGTTTTGGCAATTTATTTGTTTGCGGTTGATTAGAAATTTGAAAAAATTTGAATTAATTATATATTAAAAAGGAGATTAAAATTTGAATCTTTTATTTTTAACATCGGCTGCACCTGAAAAAGCAGGTTTTTCAACTGCTGAAAAAAGACCTCCTCTTGGACTGGCTACATTGATGGCAGTTTTAAAAAAAGATGGTCATACAATTCACTTTTCTGATCAGTATTTGCAGCCAACCCCTATTTTAGATGGAGATTTTTTAAGACGTGAAAAAATTGATATTGTTGGTATATATTCAAATACGATTTGTTATAAATCCACGCTTGAAATGTTAAATAAACTTCAAAAACAAAGAGAAACTAAAAAATGGAATGGGAAAATAATGATAGGCGGACCTCATACAGCTGTTGGATATAAAGATATTCCTGACTTTGTTGATCATATAGTTATTGGTGAAGGCGAAATTTCAGTTAAAAAAATTATAGATGGAAAAATTACTGATAGAATAGTATATGGTGAAAAAGTAAAAGATTTAGATAAACTCCCCATGCCGGCATGGGAAGAGCTAATTCATAGACCATATAATTATAAAATGCATTGGACTAATAAGTTCCCCGTTTATACAATGAATACAAGTCGAGGGTGTCCTTTTAAATGTACTTTTTGTTCTGTTAATGCTGTATGGGGAAGTGAATATCGTTATATGGCTGGTGCTAGAATAGTAAATGATCTTGAAATTATGATTAATTATTATGGGGCCAAAGTTATTTTTTTCAGAGAAGACCACTTTACTTTGAATAAAAAAAGGGTTGTTGAATTTTGTGAATCGATTTTAAAGAAAAATATTAAAATTGACTGGTTTTGTGAAACTAGAGTTGATAATTTAGATTATGAATATCAATTATTAATGAAAAGAGCTGGGTGCAAATTTTTTTATATTGGTGTGGAAAGTGGTAGTCAGAGAATGCTTGATTTTTATAATAAAGGAGAAACTGTTGAACAGTTTATAAAGGCATTTGATATTGCTAAAAAAGTTGGAATAAATACTTATGCAAGTTTTGTTGTTGGTTTTCCAACTGAAAAAGAAGAAGATAAATTGGCAACTGAGAATTTAATTAAAAAAATTAAACCTGATTTTGTTGGCAAAAATGTTTTTGTCGGATTGCCAGGAAGTAAGTTATATGATTATTTAAAAGAAAATAAATTATATGAATATGAGGATGAACAGAAAATATTATATCCAATAGGTTTTAAAGAGAACGTAAAAAAATATTATGGAGATAAAACTAATTTTGATGTTTATTAAAAGGTGGGTAGTTTGAGTTTAAAAGAGTTTTATAATAATAGATATAGCAAAGATTATAGAGAAAAGTTGAATGGATATGAGATCGCTCGCTGGGAAGCTCTTTTTGATGTTATAAAAAAATATGTTAAAGAACCTGGTAATAAAAAAGTTCTAGATTATGGCTGTGGTTCTGGATTATATGTTGATTTATGGAAATTATTTTTTAATGATGAAAATCTTGTTTTTTGTGATATAAGTTCAAAAGCTCTAGGAATATTATCTCAAAAATATCCTGAATTTAAAGAAAAGGTAAGTGAAATTCAAAAGGATAAAACATTATTTGATGATAATTCAATTGATTTAATTGTAAGCATTGAAGTTATTGAGCATGTAGAATCTTTTGAAAAATACATAAAAGAGATTTATAGGATTTTAAAGCCTGGAGGAATTTTTATTTGGACCACTCCCTGTGCTAATATTTTATCTGTTGAACATATTTATAATATTTTTACAGACAATATTGAAAAAACAGAAGAAGGATATAGAAGATGGAAATGGGAAGATAAAGGTCATTTAAGAAGATTTAAAAGTAAAGAAATTAAAAAATTATTAAATAAAAAAGGATTTAATAAAGTGAATTTTAGATATAGAGCACATTTTTTTTCTTTTTTGTGTACCAGGTATTTAATGAAAAAACATAAAAAATTAGCAGAAAAACTTATGCTACTTGATTATAAATTGTTTAGAGTTTTTCCGAATGCTGCTTCTATGATTGGAATAGCAATAAAGAAATAAGAGGTAATATGAATCCAGAAGTAACTGTCTTAATGTCTGTATATAATGGAGAAAAATATTTAAGGCAATGTATGGATAGTGTTTTAAATCAAATTTATCATAATTTTGAATTTTTAATTATCAACGATTTTTCCACAGATAGCTCTGTTGAAATCATAAATTCTTATAAAGATTCAAGAATAAGATTAATTGAAAATCAAAAAAATATTGGTTTAACAAAATCTTTAAATAAAGGATTAAAACTTGCTAAAGGAAAATATATTGCCAGGGTAGATTCTGATGATTACTGGGAGATTAATAAATTAAAGTTACAAATGAAAATTTTAAAAAAAGATAAAGTAGATATTTTAGGAACATATGCTAATGTAATTGATGAAAAAAATAAAGTTATAAGTGATATGAAGCCTGAAAAAAATCATAATAAAATTTTATGTGGATTACTTTTTAAAAATCAAATAATACATTCAAGTGTTATTTTTAATAAAAAAAAAGTATTGGAAATGGGAGGATTTAATCCCTATATAAAATATGCTCAGGATTATGAATTATGGCTGAGATGTTTTGAGAAAGGACTTAATTTTAAAAATATACCATTATTTTTAGTTAATTATAGAAAGCATTCTGACAGTATTTCAGTTAAAAAAAATATTAATCAGGAACAAACTGTTTTAAATAGTTTAGAAAAAATATATTTTGATTATTTCAAGGTTAAAGTAAATAAAAGATTTCTAAAAGAATATAGAGGGTTTTTAAAAAAAATTTATATAAAAATATCTTTTCTAAGATTAATTAAATTTATTAGTAATATATCTTTTATACATTTTATTGTTTTAAAAAACAATAAAATTTTTAACCGATTTTATATTTATTTTATGATACAATCATTAAGAGCAATAAAAATAGGATTTTCTTTGGTTAGAAAAGTATTTTGAGGTATGGAGTTTAGAATGAAAAAATTAATAATTATTGGAACTGCACCAGATAATATTTTAAATGAAAATATAAAAAACTTAACAAAGAAATATGTTAAAGAGGAATGGAACTATCATCTATTAGTAACAAAAGAGTATAAAAATGAATTAATTGATGAATATGTAAAATTTCCTGCAAAGTTTATATCAGAAAATGATATTTTTGATTTTTCTCTTTATGATGAGATTGTTGTATGTCAGCCGAGATTTGTGAGAGCAGATTTTTTAAATATATATATGTTTTTAAAAAATAATGGAGTAAAAAAATGCAAAGTTATTTACAAAAATAATATATTAAACACTTTTAACATTTCACAAAAAATGACTCCCGTTATTTTATATTTAGTAAAAAAATTAAAATTCTACCGGAATTTAGGTTTCTGATTATATGAAAAATAATAACCCTTTGGTTAGTGTAATAATTCCTTGTTATAATCAAGGAGAATATATTGAGGAATGTTTAAATTCTGTTTTTGTTCAAACCTATAAAAATATTGAAATAATAGTTGTAAATGATGGTTCAACAGATAAATATACTATTAAAAAAATTAATGAAATAAAAAAAAAGTATAAAGAAGTTTTAGTTTTTAATATAAAAAACTCTGGTCTTTCTGGAGCTAGAAATTATGGTATAAAAAATTCTTCAGGAGAATTTATTTTGCCTCTTGATGCAGATGATTATATTCATTTGGAATATATTGAAAAAGCAGTTGAAGCAATTTTAAAAGATGAAAATATAGGTATAGTTTACTGCGATGATAAAAGATTTGGTGAAGTTAACAAGGTGGTTATAAAACCAGATTTTAATAAAGATTTATTACTTGTTAAAAACTACATAAGAGCTTGTGCACTATTTAGAAAAAAAGACTGGGAGAAGGTTGGCGGGTATGATAGTGAGATGGTTTATGGATGGGAGGAATGGAATTTCTGGCTTTCAATAATTGAATTAGGTCGAATTGGTTTTAAATTAGATGGAGTATATTTTTATTATAGAATAAAGAAAAAATCGATGGCCCGTTCAATGCGGGATGAATATTTTAAAAAAACATTTATGCATTTAAAAGTTATGTTGAATCATCCTGATTTATATAAAGATTGTATTTCTTTTTATGAAGATTATCAGATAAATAATCTTTTTAATTATTATAGAATAGAATATGAAAATAATGAAATTGTAAAAAAAACTGAAAATGAAGTTGAAATTTTAAATCAGAATAAAACAGATAAATATTTAAAAGTTTTAAATCTTAATTATAAAAATCAAAAAATTGTAATAAATAATAAAAATTCAAAAAAAATTAGGTTTTACCCATTAAATAAAAGCCTTTTATTGAAAGTTGAGTCAGTTTTAATTAATGGTGTGAAAAAAAATATTTCATATTTAAAGGATAAT
>JBNJGP010000089.1:0-9422 GCA_051747805.1 Candidatus Muiribacteriota bacterium | reverse complement strand
GAAAAAGGGGTGCTAGAGCTAGTAGAAGCTGCAAATAAACTGGGTGGTGAATATACTGTAGATTTTTATGGAAGCGTTGTGGAAGAGTCGTTGGTAGAAAAGATAAATAGTGCAAATGCGACCTACAAAGGTCTTTTAAAGCCTGAAGATGTGACAAAGAGATTGGCTCAGTATGATGTTTTGGTTTTACCTACTTTTTGGTCTGGTGAAGGTTATCCCGGAGTTATTATAGAAGCTTTTAGTGTGGGATTGCCGGTGGTAGCGACTACTCTTGATGGTATCAAAGAGATCGTAGATGATGGTAAAAGCGGTATTTTGGTACCACCAAAAGATGTTGATGCTTTGGCTCATGCGATGCAAAGCTTTGATGAGAAAAACTATGAAAGCTTTTCAAAAGAAGCGTTAAGAGGATTTGAGAAGTTTGATAGTGAGAAGGTTACAAAGGAGGTTTTAAAAAAAATCTATGAATCTTAATAAATTAAAAAAAATCTATCAATTTTCACCTAGCTTTGTAAAAAAAGCATACTCATTGATCCCTTGGGATCTTAGGATGGGAAAAGAATATAGGAAAACTTTAGCATTTTTACATGATAGTTTGCATTGGAGTAAAGAGAAATGGCAAGGCTATCAAACTAAAGAGTTAAGAAGTCTGCTCAGGTTTTGTAGTAAAAATGTACCTTATTATCAAAAACAGTTTAAAGAATATGGTATAGATATAGAAGCAAAAGATATTTGGAAAGAATTTTATAAGATCCCTTTTATAGATAAAGAGACTGTCACTAATAATATCAATGACTTTATGCCAACTACAACTGCTAAGTCATATAGTTCCACTACAGGGGGAACCACTGGAAAACCGATGCAGATATTTTATGATAAACACTCTTTTGTCAAAGAATGGGCATATAAAATATTTTTTTGGAACAAAGCTATTGGGTATAAGCCTACAGACAAAAAGGCAACATTTAGAGGAGTAGCATCAAAAGACAAACTGTTTGTTGAAAATCCAATCTATAATGAAATACGATTTTCACCTTTTAGTATGGATGGTGATGACATGGATGTTATAGTCTCTAAACTGCTTGATTATAACCCCAAATATATTCATGGGTATCCCTCCGCCATAGAACAGTTGGCAAGCTACTTTGAAAAACACAACTTGCGGCTTATTGATTTAAAAGGTGTGATGTTGATTTCAGAAAATATATATGAACACCAGAGAAAAAAAATAGAGCAAGTTTTTGGCTGCAATATATATAGCTTCTATGGTCACTCAGAAAGACTTGTATTTGCTTCTATGTTAGATGATCTTGATGTTTACTATGCACACCCTGCTTATGGAGTAACAGAGCTTATAGATGATAAAAATGTTCCTATAACTACCTATGGACAGTTAGGAGAGATAGTAGGAACTGGCTTTATAAACAGAGGTATGCCTCTTTTAAGATTTAAAACAGGTGATTTTAGCAGTTGGTCTGACAAAAGTTCAAAAATAAATATGCCAAAACTAGATGAGATAAAAGGAAGATGGGCTCAAGAGTACTTGATGGGAAAAAAAGGTAAAAAAGTTTCACTCACAGCTCTAAATATGCACTCAGAAGTATATACAAAAATAAAACAGATGCAATATCTTCAAAATGAGTATGGTGTAGTTGTTTTAAATCTAGTAAAAGAAGATGATTTTACAAAAGAAGATGAGAAGATTGTATTGGATGAGCATATGGAAAAGTTAGGTGATGAATTTGAACTAAAGTTTAGCTATGTTGATTCTTTGAAAAAAACTCAAGCTGGCAAAACAAAATTTTTGATACAGGATTTATAGCCTATGGATATTCCCTTAATAGATAAAATAAAAATATATTTACTACCAAATATTTTAAAAAGACTTCTTAGAATAGGTATCTTTAATGTATTAGAATATAAAGATATGAAAATCATAGTTTTGAAAAAAAAGATTTTAATTAGCAAAAGTGATGGAACTACTAATAAGATAAAGATAGACAGAGGCTCAAGACCATTAAAAAATGGTGTAGCATTACTTGATGGCAAGCTATACTATGGTGACTACTGGGGAAATCCTAATAGAGAGCCTGCTTATATATATGAAGTAGATTTAAGTAGTTTTGAGAAAAAGATACTTTTCACTTTTGACTGGGTGCGGCATATTCACTGTGTACAAGTGGACAAGTATGAAAAAGACTGCTTGCTTATAGGTACAGGTGATAGTGACAGCGAGTCTGGGATATATCGACTCAATGTACAAACAAAGGAGTTAGAGGTCTTAGCTCAAGGTGCCCAAAAGTACAGAACTGTAAGTATTATTCAGACAAAAGAGAAGTTTTTTTATGGTTCTGATGATCCAGATGGGGAGAACTATATCTATGCATACGACAAAAGCTCTTGTGAGACAAAGCCTTTATGTAAAATAGAAGGACCGGCGTACTATAGCACGGTAGATAAAAAAGGCTACATGTACATAGCAACTACCATAGAAGATAGAAAGAGACACAGGGCTATTATCTACCGATCAAAAGAGGGTGGAGCTAGTTGGCAAGAGTATCGTGAGTTTAAAAAAGATATATGGCATACGAAGTATTTTGGCTATGGGGTTATTGAGTTTGTAAACGGGCAGGACGAGCTTGAAGAGTTAGAGTATAAATTAGTTGGATTAAAGGAGATGAATTGAGTGATGATTTCAGACCTGTATTTATAGTTGGAGTGGGGCGTTCCGGTACTTCGCTTTTGCAAAGTATGCTTAATGCTCACAGTAAGATAGCATTTCCTCCGGAGACTCATTTTGTAAGGTCGTATCTTGCAAAAGGATTAAGTCTAAGTGAATGTAAAGAGCAGATACTTAAAGATCAGTTTTTGCAAAACTTAGAGCTTGATCTGGAAAAGATAGTAGCTGAAGCTAAGAGTTGTGAAGATTTTTATAAAAAGATGATGAGTGAGTATCTTGCTAAAAAGTCAAAAGAGTTTATAGGAGATAAAGACCCCAAAAATATTGAAAACCTAAAAGTGATCAAAAAGTACTTTCCAAACGCACTGATCGTACATATATATAGAGATCCAAGAGCGGTAATAGCTTCTAGGCTTAAAGCAAAGTGGTCAAAAGATAATCCACTATGGCAACACATACTTGCGTATAAAGCACAGTTTAACTACATGAAAAAAAATCAGCATATATTTGAAGATAACTTTGTAGAGCTAAAGTATGAAGAGCTTTTAGAAAATCCTAAAACAGAGCTAGAAAAGATTTTGTCAAAGTTAGGTTTAGAGTTTGAAGATGAGATGTTAGAGTTTTTCAAAAGTGCAGATGATGTTGTAAAAGGTGAAGAGAAAAGCTGGAAAGAAAACCTATACAAACCTGTAATGAAAGAAAATATTGACAAGTACAAAAGTGAGCTAGACCAAAAGACCATAGAGCGTATAGAAAAAGCACTGTACCAGCAGATGCAAAAGTGTGGTTATAAGTATGAGGTAAAGTCATTCTTTACCTCTATGGTGTATGGTGTTTTGGGTAAAGTTTATTGTTGGAGAAGTTGTGACTGAGTTAGAAGTAAGAGTTTAGTGGAAGTTTGATATAATGACTAAAATTAGTTGGAGATAATAGCATGCTAGAACAAGTATATATAGACATACCTCAGTATAATGTATACACAAATTCTGTAAGTCCTTTGGCTCACTATGTAAAAGAACATAAAAACTTAGTGCCATCAGATTCAGAAATTACTAAGTTATTGCCATATGCTAAGCAAACAGATTTTATTTTGTCAACATTTCATGACATAATTGATGATCTTAATTATGATAAAGAAAAATTTGAAAACATAATATTTAGTTTTGATGATGATTATGATATGTTGAAGGATTTTACATCAAAGTTAAATCCTTTAATAAAGTCTCATAGTGAACTATTGAATATATCAGAAAATATTTTAACAAATCTTATTAAAGCTCAAAATGAGCTTGGAATAATAATATCTCAGCATGAATATAAAAAAGTCTAGTCTTTATTTGAGAGATATATCAAAATTAAAAGTTGATATTTCTACTCAAATAGAAAAAGTTTTAGAACTACTAAAAGATAACTCAAGTCATCCTTCGCTTCACAATAAAAACATCAAGTGTAAAAGAGCAAATAATTTATACAGTATTAGAGTGAATAAACAATATAGAATAATGTATTTTAAATATGAAGAGTACATAGAATTAAACAGGATATTAGACCATGACAAGTACGATAGACTTACAAAAGATTGCTAATGACTAAGCTTTTAAGACTTTTTAATACTGTTAAATATTTAAAATTTACACAAATTTACTATAGACTTTTTTATTTTGCAAGGGCTAGATTTAGAAAGCTTATTGGATTTGAATATGATTTTTCAAAGGGGTCAAATTCGACCACTTTAGAACTAATAGAATCTTGTGAGTATTATAGTACTTATAAAGATGGTGAATTTTCTATGTTGAATCTATCAAAAAAGTTTGATGATAAAATAGATTGGAACTATAGTAACTATGGCAAACTTTGGACTTATAATCTTACCTATTTTGAATACCTAAAAGAAAAAGAAGCTGTGAGTCTGATATATGATTTTATTGAAAATATATCTAGTGTGAAAGATGGACTAGAACCTTTTCCTATAAGTTTACGAGGGATGAGCTGGATAAAGTTTTTGACAAAGCGTGAGATACAAGATAAAAAGATAGATGATAGCTTGTATGCTCAATACTATATTTTGATGGATAATTTGGAGTATCATCTGCTTGGTAATCATTTGTTAGAAAATGGATTTAGTTTGCTTTTTGGAGCGTATTACTTTCAAGATGAAGTACTGTATGACAAAGCTGCAGATATTTTGAAAAATGAACTGGATGAACAGATACTTGAAGATGGAGCGCATTTTGAACTGAGCCCAATGTATCATCAGATGATGCTTTTTAGGGTATTGGATTGTGTTAATCTGGTTCAAAACAACAGCTGGAAAAAGCAGGAATTATTGACCTATCTGCAAAAAAAAGCTTCTTTGATGCTTGGCTGGCTGGATGCTGTAACGTTTAAAAACGGAGAAATCCCGCTACTCAATGACAGTGCAAACGCTATTGCGCCAACTTCCAAAGAACTTTTTAACTATGCAAATAATTTACAATTAAACATTAAACATTCAAAATTTAAAGAATCCGGTTACAGAAAAATCACAAAAGCAAACTATGAGTGCGTAGTCGATGTAGGCGAAGTCGGGGCAAGCTACATTCCCGGCCATGCCCACGCCGATACTTTTAACTTTGTACTGTATCTGCGAGGCAGGCCTTTTATCATAGACTGTGGCACAAGCACCTATGAGACCGGTGCGCGCAGGGATTATGAACGCTCCAGTGCCGCACACAACACCGTGGAGGTAGCAGGAAACAACAGTAGCGAAGTATGGGGCGGTTTTAGGGTCGCAGACCGTGCCGAGGTGACAGACTTGATAGAAAAAAACGACCAGATCAAAGCAACGCACGACGGATACCAAAAAAAGCATGGAGTACTGCATACAAGGCAGTGGTCTTTTGCAGATGACAAGATCACTGTCAGTGACAGCCTCAGCAAAGCCCGCCAAGCTGTGGCGAGACTGCACTTTCATCCGGATGTGACAGAAGAGGAGGTTGTGCAACAAGTTCAAATTAAACATTCAAAATTAAACATCCAAAATTACTACTACGCCGATGAATTTAACAAAAGACATAATGCACTCGTGGCAGAAATAGC
Organism: Candidatus Muiribacteriota bacterium; assembly: GCA_051747805.1. Classification (GTDB taxonomy): domain Bacteria; phylum Muiribacteriota; class Muiribacteriia; order Muiribacteriales; family Muiribacteriaceae; genus JBNJGP01. The sequence continues at coordinate 3,664 of JBNJGP010000089.1, read as the reverse complement.
TTTTGACAAAGACTTGCAAGTGGAAATAACGCTATGAAGATACTTTTTATTACAGACAACTTTCCTCCCGAGGTCAATGCGCCCGCAACCAGAACGTATGAACATATCAGCCAGTGGCAACAAGACCCCGGGGTGAGCGTCACCGTCTTGACATGCGCGCCAAACTTTCCCCATGGCCGGGTGTATGAGGCCTATAAAAACAAACTTTTTCAAAAAGAAAACATAGACGACATCGAAGTGATACGGGTATGGAGCTATATCACGGCAAACAGCGGCTTTGTAAAAAGAGTGCTTGATTATCTGAGTTTTGCGTTTTCTGCCTTTTGGGCCGGTCTTTTTCAAAAAGCCGATGTGATAGTGGCCACATCTCCGCAGTTTTTTACTACATGGACCGGGTGGGCGCTAAGCAAGGTTAAAAGAAAGCCGTGGATTTTTGAGCTGCGTGACCTGTGGCCCGAGTCGATAAAAACAGTGGGCGCTATGAAACAGGGTTTTGTTATAGACAGGCTGGAAAAGATAGAGCTTGGTTTGTACGGCAGTGCAGATAGGATCGTAGCCGTTACCGACGCGTTCAAGCAGAACCTGCTCGATCGGGGGATTGAGAGTGCGAAAGTAGATGTTGTGACCAACGGGGCAAATATAGAGCTTTTCTCTCCTCGTCAGAAAGACAGCGCCTTGGTTTCGTCTCTGGGGCTTGAGGGAAAGTTTGTAGTCGGTTACATCGGTACACACGGGATGGCTCATAGTCTGGATTTTATTATCAACTCTATTGAAAAGGTAGATAACAGGGAGGTGCACTTCCTTTTTATCGGTGACGGAGCGATGAAAGCAAAGGTGGTATCCATGGCCAAAGCATTGGAGCTTGAAAATGTGACGTTTTTAGACCCGGTAGCCAAAAGCGAAATGCCCCGTTACCTTTCTGTCTGTGATGTATCCCTGGCGCCTTTGAAAAAAGAAGACAACTTTAAAACCGTCATTCCCTCCAAAATCTTTGAAGCATCTGCTATGCGCAAGCCTACACTTCTGGGGGTACAGGGCCAGGCTCAAAAAATCATACAAAGCCATGGGGCCGGACTGTGCTTTGAACCCGAAAATGAAAAGGACTTTCTGGATAAGCTGCAGCGTATCCGGGACAAAGAAGTGTATGAGGATTTACAAAGAGGATGTGCTACACTTGCTAAAGAGTTTGACCGCAGAAAGCTGGCAAACGATATGCTCGAGATCATAAAAAGGGTAGCAGACAGATGAAAAAAGTATTACTCGTATTTGGAACACGGCCCGAGGCGATCAAGATGGCACCGTTGGTCAAAGCGTTTGAAGCTGATTCGGAGCTAGAGTCAAAAGTATGCGTAACTGCACAGCACAGGCAGATGCTTGATCAGGTGCTTGATATGTTTGATATCGTGCCTGATTATGACCTCAATCTTATGAAGCCCGGACAGGATCTGTACGGCGTGACCTGCGGGGTACTTAGCGGGCTCAAAGACGTGCTGTTGGACTTCGCACCCGATGTGGTGTGCCTCCATGGTGATACCGCCACCACCAGCGCGGCAAGCCTGGCCACTTTTTACCAAAAGATAAAGGTAGCGCATGTAGAAGCGGGGCTTCGTACCGGAGATCTCTACTCTCCCTGGCCAGAAGAGGCCAACAGGCAGATCGCCGGGGTTTTGGCAAACTACCACTTTGCTCCCACAGATACATCCAGAGACAATCTTTTGCGAGAAAATAAAAAAAGCCAAGACATCATGGTCACGGGTAATACGGTCATAGACGCGCTTTTTCTAACACTGGAGAAAATAAAAAACAATCCCGACTTGGAACATAAAATCATTCAGGATATAGAAATGAAATTTGCTCACTCAAGATTCAAAATCCAAGATTCAAAATTTATATTAGTCACCGGACACAGGCGCGAAAACTTCGGCCGGGGATTTGTCAATATATGCCAGGCACTCAAAAAGCTGGCACTTGACAATCCTGAAATGGATATAGTCTATCCCGTCCATCTCAATCCAAACGTACAAAAACCGGTCAAAGAGATACTTTCTGCCACCGACAATGTACACCTGATAGAACCGTTGCAATATGAAAGCTTTTTGTATCTGATGAGTAAATCATACTTTATCATCACCGACAGCGGCGGCGTACAGGAAGAAGCCCCGTCTCTTGGCAAACCCGTCCTTGTGATGCGAAACACCACAGAGCGTCCCGAAGCAGTAGCTGCCGGTACCGTAAAGTTAGTGGGAACTGATGCGGACAAAATAGTCCAAGAAGCACAAAAGCTTGTAAATGATACACTTTCGTATAAGCAGATGAGCCAGGCACACAATCCCTACGGTGACGGAAAAGCGTGTGCGAAGATAGTTGATTTTATAAAAGGAAGAGTATAGTGAAATGAGCAAAAAGATATGTGTAGCAGGACTTGGATATATAGGTTTGCCCACGTCGGCCCTTTTGGCAAACAGGGGGTATAAAGTACACGGAGTCGATGTAGTCCAGGATGTGGTAGATACGATCAATGAAGGCAAAATCCATATCGTCGAACCGGAGCTGGATACCTTTGTACGCGCCGCAGTTCGCAGCGGTGACTTGATAGCTGATACAAAGCCTGACTATGCGGATGTTTTTATCATCGCCGTTCCAACGCCGTTTCACGAGGGGTTTGTACCAAATACCGATTATGTCAAAAGTGCCACCAAAGCTATAGCGCCTTATGTCAAAGAGGGCAATACCGTTATATTGGAGTCAACTTCTCCTGTGGGTACGACCGATATGGTAGCATCTGTTTTGAGCGCAAACGGAGTAGACCTTGACAAAGTGCATGTAGCCCACTGTCCTGAGCGTGTACTGCCCGGAAAAATTATGAGAGAGCTTGTCGAAAATGATCGCATCGTAGGCGGCACGACTCCGGAGGCGACAAAAGCGGCGGCGGAGTTTTACCGCGAATTTGTCCAGGGGGAGGTGCTTGAAACTACTGTCCGTACCGCAGAGATGGCCAAGCTTACAGAAAACAGCTTTCGAGACACAAACATAGCTTTTGCCAATGAGTTGTCAATGCTCTGTGATAAGTTTGATATCAATGTATGGGAATTAATAGAACTGGCCAACAAGCACCCGCGTGTAAATATCCTCAAGCCTGGCACCGGTGTAGGCGGCCACTGTATAGCTGTAGACCCGTGGTTTATTGTACATGAGGGCGGCGAAACAGCCAAGCTTATAAAAACCGCCAGAGAAGTAAATACATATAAAACTAAGTGGGTCATAGAAAAGATTAAAAACAAAGCATTGGAGTTTGAAAATACATATGGGAAAAAGCCGGCAGTAGCCTGTATGGGCCTGGCGTTTAAACCTGATATAGATGATCTGAGGGAATCACCCGCACTATATGTCGCACGCAGTCTCAAGCAGCAAGGGATTCATGTAGTGGCGGTTGAGCCAAATATCGACGGCCATGAGGAGTTTGATATGATCGATCACCGTGAGGTCGCAAGCAAATCTGACATCGCCGCATTCTTGGTAGCACACAAGGAGTTTGCTTCGCTGCAATGTGGCAAAGAGCTTGATTTTTGCGGGGTTTTGTCGCAGTAGGTTTTGGGTTTCACCGTTTTAGGGTATCAAATTCCTTGAACCCCCGTGGATGGGGCAACCCTCCCACACCATGGCC
>JBNJGP010000088.1:0-9646 GCA_051747805.1 Candidatus Muiribacteriota bacterium | reverse complement strand
TTAGTGGTCAGGCCTACACACTTTACTTTTTCGCAAAGTGATGTCGGCGCTGACCCCATCAAATCAAGGATTTTCTCTATTTTCATTGAGAATTGCTGACTAAAAGCAGATATTTAAAGTAAGAATAATTTTATTGTTTTTTATCCTGCTTTTTATTTCAGATGCTTTTACTTGTACTGGAATTGGAAATTTTTGAATAAAATTTTCATCATCTGCTATCTTTGTTTCAATAATTAAAATATTATTTTCTATTTTAATCTCAATGTTGTTTAAAATCTCTTTGGAGGCTTTAATTATAATTTTAATATAATTTTCATTATCCAGGTCAAATTTTATTTCAGGTAAATCAGGTTTGAAATCGAGAATACTTAAAGTATCATCTATAATTAACTCCCCAGTTGAACTTAAATTATTATCCTTATATACTTTTTCTAAATCATGTTGCAGTTTTAACATAAAATCAGCCATGAAATCATTTACATTAGTTTTAAAATCAAATTCCTGTATATTTGATTGATTTTCATCTGCCAGAATAACAATTTCTGCTCCCGGCTGAAAAATAAAAACAAGAATGAATAATAAAAGAAGAATATTTGGGTTTTGTTTGCTAAAAATTTTAACCCCCGTAAAAAAAGTTATAAATTAAAGCTGAATCCCAGTCGGTTAACCTCTTCATAATTAAGGGAAATATATTGACTATCAATTATTTTTCTGGTTACTAAATATCCTATTGTTGAACCTGTTATAATATCTGATAAATAATGCCTGTCTGCATAAACTCTCTGCAGGGCACATAATCCAGCAATTGAATAAAACAATCCGCTTTTTGAAGGATAATGATGTGAGAAAGAAGTGGCCAGAGACATTGAAATAGCCGAGTGCCCGGAAGGAAACGACGTTTTTCCAACACCATCTGGTCTAGTTCTTTTAGATATGCTTTTCATTATTTCTGTAATATTACCGCTGATTATTGTTCCCTCAAGTGCGACGGAAGAGGCGTTCATTATTTTATTATCACCTGTGGCCATTCCATAAAGGTAAAGGAATATGTTTCCATATGCTGTTTCATGACTTCGGCCGAATTTTTCTGCAAAATTAAATATTCTATCTGCGGTTCTGCCCTGATTTCTTTGGGAAAAACGTCGAAATGATTTATCCTGAGTCTGCACAAGTGCCGCAAAAAGGGAAAATTTAAAAAAATCAATTCGGTTTTTATTTTTAAACGACCAACTTAAACTACTGAAAGTATTATCAACGATAGATTCAATATTGATTAATTCCCTGGATGAATGCATTGTATTGCATATTGAGCATTCAATCTCATCACACGGTGAGTGTCCGGCTGTACATATTATTGATAAAAATATGAAAAAAATTAAAAATTTTATTAACATATATATATATTAACAAAATTTTAAAATAAAATAAAAATAAACTCAGCTTTACAGGGGGCAAAAAATGAAGATTGCAATTATAGGATATGGAAAAATGGGTAATATGATTAAAAAAATTGCCCAGAAACGTGGACATAAAATTGTGACTACTATAGACCCTGAAAATAAAAGTGCAGATTATCCTCAAATAACTGAAAATTCTGTTAACCAGGCTGATATTTGTATTGAGTTTACAGCTCCTGAAGCTGCTTTAAAAAACTTTAAATCATTGCTTAAATTAAATAAAAAAGTTGTTTCAGGTACTACTGGATGGCTTGATAATTATGAAAAAGTAAGAGAAATAACAAAAAAATATAATGCTGCCTTTCTCTGGGGAGCAAATTTTTCACCTGGTATGAATATTTTCCATAAAATTATAGATTTTTCTTCTAAAATTATAAAAAAAACAAATCAGTATGATGTTTCCGGTTTTGAAATTCATCATACCCAGAAAGCAGACAGCCCCTCTGGTACTGCTAAAACTCTTGCCGAAACTATTAAAAAGAATTTTGATAAAAAAGATATTTTATACGATAAATCCGACAAAAAAATTAATCCTGACGCACTGCATTTTTCAAGCTTAAGATGTGGGAGCACTCCTGGAACCCATAAGGTTATTTTTGATTCTGATGCAGATACTATTGAACTTTCACATGCTGCAAGAAATCGTGAGGGTTTTGCAACTGGTGCCGTGATGGCGGCAGAATGGCTTGTTGATAGAAAAGGTTTTTTTAATGTAACAGATTTTTATAATGATTTACTTACTTAACTTGAGTTTAGCAAATTTTCTTAAAGGGTTTCCCGGTTTTTGCTGATTTTAAGGTAAAATATAAATATGGAGGTATTTTTATGTTAAAAGGAACATGGACTGCATTAATAACACCATTTAAAGATAATGGCGATGTTGATTATGAAGGGTTGAAAAAAAATCTTGAACATCAGATTAAAAAAGGAGTTGACGGGGTCTTATTTCTTGGAACCACATCTGAGTATCCAACTTTAACTGAAGAAGAAAAGGAAAAAGTACTTAAAACTGGAATTAATCATATTAATAAAAGAGTTAAAATAATGGTTGGTGCTGGAACAAACAATACTGTTACTACCCATGAAAATGCCAGAAAATATGAAAGTTATGGAATTGACTATTTATTAATTGTTACTCCATACTATAATAAACCCAATCAAACTGGTATTTACAGACATTTCAAAAAAGTTGCAGATAATGTTAAAACTCCAATTTGTATTTACAATATTAAGGGACGTACTGGAACTAATATTGAAACCTCAACAATGATTGAGCTGTCTAAACTTCCAAATATTGTTGGAGTAAAAGAAGCTTCCGGTGATATTTCACAAATGGGTGATGTTATTAATCAAATTAAAAACAGCAGTCCCGAATTCGCCGTTCTTTCAGGCGATGATTCAATGACACTTCCTTTAATGAGCTTAGGCGGTGATGGAGTTATTTCTGTTATAAGTAATGTTGCTCCCGCACCGGTTTGTAAAATTGTTAATTCTGCTTTAAAAAATGATTTTGTTATTGCACGAAATTTTCATTATCGTATGCTTGAAATGTTTAAAAATGCTTTTATAGAAACCAATCCTCAGCCTGTAAAAAAATTGATGGAGCTTAACGGTTTAGCCGCAGGTGGCTGTCGCCTTCCGCTGGTTAGTGTTGATAATAAAGTTGTTGGGATTCTTGAAAAAAGTTTAAAAAATATTGAGGATATTTTATGAAAAAGTTAAAGGTTGGCATATTTGGTGCTACTGGAAAAGTGGGTACTGAATTAATTAAAGTTTTATATCACCGCCAGTTTTCAATTAAAAGTTTAAGACTTTTTGCCTCGTCAAAATCTGCCGGCAACACTATAGACACACCGGCGGGTGAGATAGTTGTTGAGGAGTCAGGCAATGTGAACTGGAAAGAGCTTGACCTGGCTTTTTTTGCTATTGATTCAAACTGGGCTCTTGAAAATGCTGAAAAAGCTGTGAAAGCAGGTTGTTTTGTAGTTGATAATTCTTCTGCCTTCAGATATGATGAAAAAATTCCTCTTGTTATTCCAGAAATTAACGCAGAAGAGATTAAAAAAAATAAACTTATTTCTAATCCTAACTGTACAACTGCTATTTGCGCTATACCGCTTTATGTAATTTCCGAAAATTATGGATTAGAAAAAGTGATTATATCAACTTATCAGGCTGCCAGCGGTGCAGGGGCTCTGGGAATGCAGGAGCTACGTAATGAGACTTTAAATTACCTCGAGGGGAAAAAAATTTCATGCGAGTCTTTTTATCATCCAATACCTTTTAATGTTATTCCACATATTGATATTTTTCAGATTAATGGATATTCCCGAGAAGAAATGAAGGTTGTATGGGAATCAAGAAAAATTATGAACCTTCCTGAACTTAAAATCAGCTCCACCTGTGTTAGAATTCCTACTTTCCGCGCCCATGCTATGTCTGTTACTGTTGAAACAAAACAGGAAATATATGTTGATGATATACGTAAAAAACTGGATAATCAGGCTGGTGTTAAGGTTAAAGATAATACTGCAAACAACAGCTATCCCATGCCTTTATCGTCAACCGGCGACTATAATATTGAGGTGGGTAGAATTCGTCAGAATTTAATTTTTGAAAATAAGGGCATTGACTTATTTATCTGCGGTGATCAGCTTTTAAAGGGGGCTGCTCTTAATGCTGTGCAGATTGCTGAATATGCCTTAATTGAAGGAATAATATGAAACTTAATTTTGTTAAAATGCAATGTGCGGGTAATGATTATATTTTTATCCCGCGCGATATTAATGAGAAAATTCCAGCTTCGCTTATAGATAATATTCCTTTTATCTCTAATAGAAATTTTGGAATAGGTGGTGACGGGGTTGTTTTTATTCTAATTGACGCCAGATGTAATGAAGTTAGAATGAAAATGTACAACTCTGACGGTTCTGCTGGAAAAATGTGCGGGAATGCCTCCAGATGTATTGCTAAATACTGTTTTGATAACAAAATAATAAAAATTAATCAGAAATTTAATTTAATTACTGATGCAGGTATTAAAAATTTATTTGTATTAAGTTCTTCCTCAAAAAAAGCTGATGTTAAGCTTGAACTTGGCCCACCCGATTTTTTAATAAATGGTGAAGAGTTTATTTTAAAAGAAAGGATGTTTAAAGATAAAAAATTTAAAATTTCCTGTGTTAATGTTGGAAACCTGCACTGTGTTATTTTTGTTGATAAAATAACGGACTGTTTGATTTTAAATTATGGTCCAATTATTCAGAATTCCTGTTTTCCGGATGAAAAGGTTAATGTTGAATTTGCTGAGATTATTAATGAAAATCATGTAAATATCAGGGTTTGGGAAACCGGGAGCGGTGAAACTTTATCCTGTGGAACGGGTGCTGCTGCTGTTTTTGCTGCTGGACAAAAGACTGGTAAATTATCATCTTCAATTGAGTCTAATATGCCTGGCGGCAAATTTAAAATGGAAGTTGATAAAAAGGGGAGTATTTTTCAAACTGGCAAAGCTGTTGAAGTTTTTAATGGTTTTTTTTCAATTTAATAGAAGCATTGAAAAATCTATAAAAAATATATCCAGTTGTTATTCCAATAAGATTTATAGCCATATCCAGCAATGTAAAAAACCTCCAGGGAAGAAAAAGCTGTGTAAACTCAATTATAACACCATAAACAAAAAGAAAAATCACTCTGTTTAAAGTGGTTTTAAAATTTTTGCTCATTTCCAGAAAAAACATTAAAACACAGAAGGCTGCTATATGATTTAATTTAGCAGAAAAAGTAAGTCCCGCAGATAATTTTGCGGTGGGTATAACTGCTAAAATAAAAACTGCCGTCAAAAAGAAAAGAAAAAGTCTGAAAGAATTTTTTCTAATAAATTTTATGGTTTTTTTTATAAATCTTTCTGATTTCATATTTTATCTCAACTTAACTGGCTACCAGATTATTCTATTTTTGACATTCTCAAATTTATAAACTATACTAATCTTAAATTAAACATTCTGGGGGGGATATGTCAAGTTTTTTGATTAAACCGAATAAAACTTCTTTCATTTATTTCAAAACTCTTAAAAATCTTATTTTTTTTATTTGTTCATCGCTTATTTTAATTTTTGTTTTTTTTACAGTAAAATCCATAACCAAATTGAATATGCCCCTATTTATTCTTGCTGGAATCCTCGGCTTATACCTGCTTTTTTTTATATTTACCAACGGCCTAAGAATAATTTTTTCTAAAATTTCTTATGATAAAGAAAAATATTATTTTAAGGATAATAAAATAATGTTCAAATTCGGCGGTGTATTTGATGACGCTGAAAGAGAGCTGAAAATTAAAAATATTACAAATGTAAGAATGAAATATCCATGGCTTGAATATAAATTTTTAAATACTGGGACTATTTACATTAAGTCTGCCGGAACTAATCAGGCTGAAATAGTGCTCAAAAATATTGATAACGTTGAAACTACGTTTAATAAAATTAAAAAATTAATGGATGAAAATGGGTTTCAATTAAAAGAAGACAAGCTTATTCAAAAGGAAACACCCGATAAACTGGGATCGCTTTTTGAAACTGGATTTATTCCTGTAATACCCGGATTAATTATAAAATTCATTGTTTTAGCCCTTATTCTTAATCAATTTACAGAAAAATATCTATTAATTTCTTTTTTGCTGGTTTTTTTAAACTTTTTATATAATGCTGTTTATTATGGCTTAAAATACTATGATTACAGTATGCGTGAATATAAACTTTATAATGGTTTAATAACATTCAGCGAAGGATTTCTAACAAAACATGAAGCATTTATACCCGTTGAAAATATAACAAACACCTCTATTAACCAAGAGCTTTATGAAAAGTTTTTAAAAATTCATGATATAATTATTTCCTGTAAAGGAACAAATAATCAGATTAAATTTAAAAATATGCATAATTCTGATTTATTTCACAGAAATCTGGAATCTGTTTTAAAAGATTATGAAAATAAAGAACCAGCTAAAGGTCAAGAAATTGAAAAAAACCACTCTATAGAACAAAAAAGCACGGTTATAAAAAAATCAGATATAAAAAGTAAATCTTATAAAACAGAATCAGAGGATTCAGAAAAAACAAATAATTACACTGCTACATTGAAACCAAATTTCAGCGCCTATTTTTTTAATATTTTATTCAGTCTATTTAATACTTTTTTAAGTATTTTAATTTTATTCGTGCTTTTCAAAACTTTTGTATGGAAATTTCTACCCCAGAATATTGTCAACGATGTTAGAGAAAATATTACAGGTTTATATATTTTTTTAGGTTTTGTTCTTTTTGTAATTCTTGCCGGTATAGTTTCACAAACTATTACATTATTAAAAACAGTTTATTATATTAATAAATCAGAAATCAAAACAAAATTTGATTTTTTATCAAGCCGCTCACAATCTTTTTATACCACTAAGATAACCGCAGTTACAATTAAAGAGGGGATAATCGACAGACTTTTCAACACTTGTTCAATTTATTTTTCTTCTGTTGGTTCAATGGATAAAATTACTTTTTTACATATTAACCGATACGAAGTAAATACAACATTACTTATGCAAAAATGCGGTATGGATTTAAAAACAGAAAAAATAACAACAAAAAGTCCTTCCTTTACAGTTTTTAACTATTTCTGCTCCAAAGTTTATGCCACTATAATAAATATTATTTTTATAATTTTTGCCTCTGCTTTAACTTTGTTTATTGATCCGATTTTTGCCGGATTAATTTTGCTGTTTATTGTTTCTAAAATAATCACTATTACTTTGACATACTATAAATATGATAATTCTAAAATTGATTTTTATAGTGATTTTATAAAGCTTAAAAAAGGCTTTTTATCTGTAAACGAATACTTTTTTTCTTATGATAATATAAAAGATACAGCAATACTTAAATATCCTTTTGGCAAAAAGGGAATAATTTACTTTAATCTGGCCGGTGAAGGAGGCCTTTCAAATAACAGCGACAGTAATGAGGGAAATAAAAAACAGGTTGTTATAAATAATTACTCTATGGAATATATTTCAGAGCCTGAAAAAATACAGAATATGGTTGATAAAGTATTTTTGGGAGAGAATATTGAGTTGAGGACAGAAACAGTCAGAAACGGAAAATACAACTTTTCAAAAAGGATTTATTTTGAACAACCTCATCCATATGCCAGTATTATATCACTGATTATTTTCAGCATTTTCTTTTTTCCAATGTTTCCGCTGCTCATCCTTACAATTCCTCTAACCCTGCTTCATATAAAAAAAACAGAGTATATTCTCCAAGAGGATAGAATTGTCAGTAAATGGGGAATTTTTTATACAAACAGATTGACTATTCTTTATTCTAAAATTGACCATTTAGACAAAAATGAGAATATATTTAATAAAATGTTTCAAACTGGTAATATATGGATTTATACAACAGGATCAAATAATGTTGAATTGGCTGTTAACAACATTAAAAATCATAATAAATTTTATAAAATGGTTGAGGAACAATATAAATAATCAGAGATTTAATATTATTCTAGCCAGGGTAAAATAAATTATGAGTCCGGTTATGTCAACTGTTGTGGTTATTGCGGGACTTGCTGCTACTGCAGGATCCAGATTCATTTTTGCAGCTGCCATAGGTAAAAATGCGCCAATTAGGGTAGAGGAAATAACCTGCATGGATAATGCAAGCGCAATTGTAAGTGCAATTGTAATAACCTGAAATTCATCAGGTATGCTTGCTCCGCGCATTATAATAATTGCGTTTATAAAAGTTACAACACCAATTAAAACAGATAGCATTAATGAAATACCAAATTCTTTAAAAATTATTTTAGGAAAATCCGTAATAGATAATTCTTTTAAAGCCAGTGCACGAATAACAACGGTTGCAGCCTGAGAGCCAACGTTCCCACCGGTATCTGCAATCATGGGCATGAAAAAGGCCAGAACCACAAGAACCTCAAGAGATTCTTCAAATGCGGCAATAACACTTCCTGCAAGAAGACCTATAAATGCAAGTCCAATAACCCAGCCTATACGATTTTTAAAGTGTTTCCATACAGAAGTTTTTAAATAATTGCTTCCTTCATGTTCGCCGGTTATAGCCATGAATTTTTCCATGTCCTCGGTATGTTCCTGGTTAATTACGTCTATAGCATCATCATAAGTTACAATACCAACAAGCTGTTTATTTTTATTTACAACCGGAATAGCAATTAAGTCATATTTTGAAATTTTATTTGAAACTATTTCCTGATCTTCATCACTGTTAACAAAAATTATATCCTCATTCATTATTTCATATAATTTTTTTCCAGATAATTCAGTAATTAAATCTGCAAGGGATACAAAACCTATAAGTTTTCTGTTTTTATCAACAATATATGTATAATAAATAGTTTCTTTATCAGGAGCCTGTTTTCTTACTTCTTCAATAGCCTGAGTTACTGTTAATTCTTTGGATAAAATAACATACTCACTTGTCATTATTGAGCCGGCAGTTCCTTCTTCATAAGAAAGCAGCCTCTTGATGTCCTCACGTTCTGCTTTTGCAATTGCTGACAATACCAGTTCTTTCTGCTTTTCAGGAATTATTTTCAGCAAATCAACCCTGTCATCATGGGACATATGGGTAATAAGAGATGTTAATTCCTTTTTATTTAATAAACTTGTGATTTCAACCTGAAAATCAGGTTCAATATTTGAAAAAATCTCGCCCTGTATTTCATGGTCAAGTATCCTTAATATGTACCAGGATTCAACAGGAGTAAAATACTGTAATATTTCGGCAATATCAACTGGATGGGATTCTTCACAAAAATCTTTAAGAGCTTTGTAATTTTCTTCTTTGATTAATTCTTTTAATTCGGGTATGAGTAGTAGATTTTTTTCTTCCATAGTAAACTCCTTTTACCAGAGTTTACTATAATTTTAGAAGTAAACTCTGAAAATTTTTAAATAAAAGTCCGGCTCCGGAGGAACTTTTTCTGTTTGTTCTGTTAAAATTTCCATTGCTTCTCCTTAAAATTTTAAATTTCTCTGAAATCAGAGTAATTTTATATTATTAATATTTATTTGTCAATCATCGTTTTTACAAAGCAGCAATTCTCAATCAACTTTTTTTCGTAATGTTTTGATGATTTTGTTTCGTAATAAATTTTAA
>JBNJGP010000087.1:0-10252 GCA_051747805.1 Candidatus Muiribacteriota bacterium | reverse complement strand
GACTTCACTCGACCTTCGGTCGTTTACTGTTGGTTTAAGCCAACTTTACGGTTTTATAATTGTCTACAGGTTAAAATTTCTATTTTTTGCTAAACTCAACTAACTTAATTTAAAAAAAAATTAATAACTTTTTGCTTCAGAAATAATAAAGGCTCTAATAAATTTTATTATTACCAAAAAAAAAGGAGCCTGCAAATGCAGGCCCCTTTGTATATAATGAAACTCAATAACTAAAAGTTATTTTTGAATTTCAAGGTCAACAACTGGAACTATATCTTCGTTGTAAACAGTTACATGTGTTTGTCCGTGATATGGAAGTTTAGCATAACCATCTCTTTGTGTAACACCAGTAACATTTCTTTCTAAGTTTGCATCATAAGCAGAAACTGTAAGGTTAGAAGCTCTTTCACCCTCAACGCTTACAACAATTTCATTACCTACAACAACAGCTTCAGCTTCAACAGCTCTTGGAGCTTCAGTTCTGATAGGTGTTGAACCTTCACCAAAGTAGATAACTTGTTCAATCAGTCTGTTACCTTCTTCATTATTAGCCATACCATATTCTTCTACAGTTTTAGCCATACCATAAAGGTTTAAAACAGCACCGATTCTTCTACCTTGTTGTGACATTTGTTCAACATTAATTTCTTTCTGCCATACAAGAGGTGGTACCCATGACATATTAGTAGTAGCAGCAATCATTCCAAGTGAACCACCACCAAACTCGTCACCAGCTCTCTGCCATGCTTCTGCATAACATTCGTCTAACTGAATGTTACCATTAACACAAGCAACAGACCATATAACTGGAAGCATCATACCATTGTCAAGATTATGAACATCAGAATTGTTAAATCCAGTAGTTCCCCATGATGTATTTGAACCATGACCAATATAGTTAACAATGTTAACACCAGTATTAAGAGCTTCACTTACAACACCTTTATTAGCAGCATTGTCATCATAACTTGGGAAATCATAACCTTCAGCGAATTCACCGAATGTTGGTTCAATTGATTTCCAAGTCCATCCTCCGCCGGAGGATTTTGGAGCAAATGCTTCAAAAAATCTGTTATAGTCAAGATATTCGCTTAATGCAATATTAAGGTCTCTAGCATATTCATAGTCAGCTGGTGAACCTTCGTTTGATGCAATTGCAAGAGCTGATTTATACCATTCAGCACCAGTTTCAGGTTCTCTTTCATATCTGATAGTTTTTTGAATCATTGCATTTGCTTCTTCAAGATTTCTTGCTGAAAATCTTGAAATAAATGCATCTGGGAAATTATCACCAGTTAATCTAACATAATCTTGATCAGAATGTGCGCCTTCATTTGTTCCACGAAGTAGTGGAATATGATCTTGATCGCCAACTAAAGTAACAAATGTAAGATTACCCTGGTCAAATTCAGATTGAAAATAGTCTTTTAAAGAGTTTGCATCATTTGCAACATCTTCATAAGTAACTATTTCAACATCATAACCAGTTTTTGTTTTCCATTCAGCTAATGGTAAAACAGCATCATAAAGACTTGAATGAGTCACAATATGAAGGTTTTTACCCATTGATGGAACTTCAGCATCACTTCTTCTGTCAGCAAAAGGTGATGTATAGTTCATGAATAAATCTTCATATAATCCTTCAAAATCACTTGAAACGTGAGCACTTACTCTTGGGTTACTACTTCTGGAACCAGAAGCGGAAACAGCAACAGTAATGTCAGTTATAACTTTCAAAGATTCCTGAGCTGGATTATACTGGAAAGGAACTACTTCATATCTAACACCTGAAACATCTCTCATAACAAATGGTTCGGATACATTAGCAATTGTTTCAATTGCTGGGAACCACTCGTCTCTGTCATAAACAGGACCAAATTCATAAGGAACTTCTTCAGGGTTAACATTTCTGTCTAAAGAACCTTTAGATGGAACAATATTCACGTCTTCAATAATTTCATATTGAACATCAGTAACTTGAATATCTACTCTACCATCAAAAGGAACTGCAAGTAAACCAGTAACCTTTCTAAGTTCAGGTTGTCCTTTTTGTAATGTTAAAGATGAGTTGTCAAGATGGATTTTTTTGTGAGTTTCTCCATCAATTTCAACATCCTCAAGCCATACACCAGGAACTTCAATATCAATCACCATTTCATTTGATCTGCTAACAGCAAGTTCTGCTGAAGCACTTTTTTCATTGTCTCTTGAAAATGCAATCCATTCTGCAGCTGGTGATACTACTGTAAATAGGAAAGCAAAAATCAGAATTAAGGTAAGTTTTTTCATACTTCCTACTTCCTCCCTTTAAAGATTTTTAATTACTGATTAACAGTATAAACTATTTTTCCGAAAATTTTAAGTACTTTTTTTTAAAAAAGAATAAATTTTTCAAACCGGCATGGATAAAAGTCGCTCCTGTAAAGTGTCTTCCGGTAAAACCGGTCATCGGGGAATTGGTTAGAAAACACGTTAATAACGTTAAGTTTTGAAATTCTTAATAAAAGTTAAAATTTTTTTTTGACAATTATCAATATTAAAAAAGTAAATATTTGAATGATTACAGTACTTATCCATTAATTTATTATTTTTTCCAATTATAAAAACATAATCAAAATTAAACTCTTTATATACAGCCTCAAAATCAAAAATGTTTGCAGCGTCTGCACCGATATAAAATTGATCTGATGAGTTAATTAGTTTCTTAATTTTTTTTCTATTTTCTGTATTACTATCATATAATAAAACATTTTTCATCTATATTCTCCCCTTACTTTTTTAAAAAAATCCTTTTATTCCATAGGAAGCCTGATGATACAAATAGTCTTGTTTTTAATTATTCAGCAAATTTGTTTTAATAAGCGAAAAAATAATTTTTTGATTATTTTTTTTCTCTAAACCATTAGAAAATGAATATACTTTTAAATAATTAAAAATAGAGCTCATTATTTTGAGAGCTTTTTCTTCATCAGCCCCATTTGCTCTAATAAAATTTTCAAATATATCCCAGTTTTCAATAAAAGTGTCTTTTAAATGCATATCAGGCCCCCATAAAAAACCATTTTTATCTTTTTCTATAATTAATTATGAACGATTTTTAGTTAAAAGATAATCACCATAAAAAGGTAATTTTATAACCAAAACAGGTTAGAAAAATAAAAAAATCTAATTAAAAATTTTAATACTTTTTTTTTGGACAGATTTATTGTTTTAATATATTATTAGAACAACATCATAAAAAGAATAAAGGATAAATCATGATAAAAGTATTACTTGCGGATGACCATGAAGTAGTAAGGGCGGGAATTAAATCTGTAATAGAAAGAAAAAAAATAAAAGTAATAGCCGAGGCTTCAAACGGCGAGGAAGTTTTACAGATAGCCTCTCAAAATCAACCTGATATATATATAATAGATGTTTCCATGCCTGTATTAAATGGAATAGAAACCAGCAGACAGCTTCTTAAAAAAAAGCCCGGGACAAGAATAATAATTTTAAGTATGCATGATGATAAATCCTTTGTACAGAAAGCTTTTAAATATGGAGTGAAAGGATATATTCTAAAAGAAAGTGCGGTTGAAGAAATTTATAAAGCTATAAATGAAGTTTACTCAGGGAATTTTTATTTATCCCCAAAAATTTCTCATTATATTATAAGTGGATTTTTATGGAATAATATGACAGATGATGAAAAAAAAGATTCACTTTTTACCACAAGAGAAAGAGAAATTCTTCAGATGATTGCCGAAGGAATGACCAGCCGGGAAATTGCCGATAAACTTTGTTTATCAATAAATACAGTACAGGTTCATCGAAAAAATATAATGAGAAAAAGCGGGGCAAATAAACAGACAGATTTAGTAAGAGTGGCAATAAAGGAAGGGTTAATTAAGCTTTGATAAAATTATTTGTTTGAGTTAAATAAAAAATGAATATAGATAAAATTCAACATAAAATATATAATGAAGAGTCAAAAAAAGGCGATAGATTAGCTTTTATAATAAGGAATTTCATTTTAATCACCGTTATTTTAATGGGAATTAATGATGCCTATTATAATCCGGATAAAATTCCCCATCTTTTTGCTGTATTTTCAAATTTAGTCCTTTTTACATTATTATCCCTGATATTAAAAAAGAAAAATTTAATCAAATATTATTACAGTTATCCCCTAATAATCCTTGATATAATCACAATAGGCATACATCATTATTTTTTGACCTCATTTGTATCGCCAACCGCCTCAGTAACTTCAGCCTCAATTTTTTTATATTTTATTTTTATACTTATATCCTCGCTCAGTTTTAATATTAATAATATAATAATAAGTTCGTTAACGTCTTTAATAGTATTTAATACAGTATACTTTATCACAATAAATGATATTCCGACTTCTTTAATAAGTTTAATTGTTTCTGCTGACAGGCAGGGACAGATATTTAAATCATTTTATATATTTATTTTTTCAGTTACCATGTATTTTTCACTTAAAAAATTTAATCAACTAGTTGAAAATCAGAGTCGGGCAATAATTTCTGCCACAAATACAAAAGAAACACTTAATATAGAAAAAAAACATAAAAAACTACTTGAAAATCGTCTTGAATTAATAATCAGCAATCTTAAAGGGGAATATTTTTTCTTTTCTCATAATAAAGACGGAAAAATTAACTATACCTCCCCTTCAATAAAAAACGTGCTTGGCTACTCGCCCTATGAATTTACAGGAAATATAAAAGATTATCTTCCAGAAAATAAATTTAATAAAAAAGCCTATTTATTATTCAATAAAGGTTATAATGTAAAAGATCCGGCCCCTTATGAAGTAGAAATAATAACAAAAGGAAAAAATACAAGAATACTTGAAATACTTGAAATACCATTAAGAGATGATAAAAATACTATAATAAGTGTTGAAGGAATTGCACATGATATTACAGTAAAAAAACAGTATGAAGAAAAATTAAAAAAATCAGAGATGAAAATGAAAGAATATGCCCGCAGAATTGCAGAAATTCGTGAGGAAGAGAAAAAAGCTCTTTCGGCAGATCTTCACGATGAACTTGGAACGATGGCTGTTTCGATTGGCTCAAATTTAAAACTTATTAAAGAAGAAATTAAGGATGATAATAAGGCTGAAAGTTTAAGATTAACAGATAAAACAAATAAAAATCTTACAGATTATATTTCAAATTTAAAAAATATAGCAAAAGAGCTTAGACCGCCAAATATGGAAGTAATAGGAATAGCAGCCGCGCTACAGCTTTATTTTGAAAATGTTGAAGAAGAACATAAAATAAGAATCAGTTTTAATACAAACATAGATTCATCAATTATACCTGATTACATATCAATTTCACTTTACCGTATTGCTCAGGAGGGCATTACAAACGTATTAAAATACAGTGAGGCAGACCACGTAAGTATTAAACTTAAAAAGTTTAAAAATCGTCTTGAATTTAAAATAAAAGATAACGGCATCGGGTTTGATACTCAAATACTGCAGTCAAGTGAAATAAAGAAAATAGGAATAACCGGAATGAAAGAGAGAGTTGAGGCATTATCTGGAAAATTCCGAATAAAAAGTGCTTTAAATAAGGGATGTGAAATAATAATTGAAATACCATACAATTGAAAAATTATTTGATTTCTGTTAATTTAATATCACATGATTAAGAATTTTTAGCAATTATTAATTTATCAAAAGGGTCTTGAAGTGACAGATAAAACTTTTATAAGGAGGCAAAAATGAAAAATTTTGTATTTTCACCATCGACAGAAATATTTTTTGGAAAAGGTCAGCTTAAAGTGCTTGCTTCCAGAATAAAAAAACATGGGGGGGGCCGTGTTTTATTAACATACGGTAAATCATCAATTAAAAAAATGGGACTTTATGATAAAATAATACAGATTTTTAAGGAAAACAATATTTTTTATAAAGAGCTTGCTGGTATTGACCCTAATCCCAGAATTAGCAGTGTTAGAGAAGGTATAAAAATATGCAGAGAAAATAATATTGATTTTATTTTAGCTGCCGGTGCCGGAAGTGTACTTGACTGTTCAAAAGTTATAGCCTCCGGATTCTATTACGAAAATGACCCCTGGGATTTTGCTACTGGCAAGGCAAAACCAAAAAAGGCCTTACCGCTGGGTACAATTTTAACACTTTCTGCAACAGGTTCTGAAATGAATGCAGGTGCAGTTATTACTAATGAAGAAACTAATGAAAAAATTCCAGTTCATGGTAAAAATCAAACACCGAGATTTTCAATACTTGATCCTGAAAATACTTTCACGGTTCCTGCAAACCAGACAGCTGCCGGTGTTGCTGATATTATGAGTCATGTTTTTGAGCAGTATTTCAGCCTGAATCGTGATGCTTACATTATGGATAAAGTTGCTGAAGGAATTCTGAAAACTTGTATAAAATATGGCCCAGTTGCTATAAAAGAACCAGAAAATTATGAAGCCAGGGCAAATATTATGTGGGCAGGAACATTGGCCTTAAACGGTCTGCTTGCCTGCGGAAAAATAACCGACTGGGCAACCCATCTTATTGAGCATGAGGTTTCAGCCTATCATGACCTGACTCATGGTGTTGGGCTTGCAATTATTACACCAAAATGGATGAAATATGTTTTAAACGAAGAAAATAAAGAAGTTTTCTGTGAGCTTGGTAGAAACATTTTTAATTTAAAGTTGGATAATACTGTTGAAGACGCCCATAAAACAATTAACCAAATATCATCTTTTTTTCAAGAAATTAACCTGCCTTCAAAATTTGCAGAAGTTGAAATAGATGGGGAACATTTTGAAAGTATGTCCGAGCATATAAAGCAGTATTTTGGTAAAATAGGAGGATTTAAAAAACTTGGAAAAGAAGATGTTTATAATATATTAAAAGAATGTCTTTAAAACAAAAAACTATTATTATGGGGGAGCGGCCGGCCCCTTTTTAAAAAATATGAAAGTTTAAAAAATTATGGGAGGTAAAATGTTTAAAAAAACAACATTAATAGGCATAATAATTTTGTTAAATCTATTATTAATACCAATTCATGCATCAGAGGAGGCAGAAGAAGTGATATTAAAAACAAATATGGGGGAAATCACCCTGGAACTTTATCCGAAAATTGCACCAAAAACAGTAGAAAATTTTGTTACTCATGTAAAAAATGGATATTATGATGGAATAATTTTTCATAGAATAATAGAGAATTTTATGATTCAGGGCGGAGACCCTACCGGCACCGGCAGAGGCGGAGAATCAATATGGGACGAACATTTTGAAGATGAAATTAATGCAAAAGGCCTTGGTCTTTCCAAAACAGAAATAGCTGAAAAAGAAGCACAGGGATATAAATATAGAGATGATTTAGAATCAATGAATATTGTCCGTGGTGTTATCGCAATGGCAAATGCAGGTCCAAATACAAATGGAAGTCAGTTTTTTATAGTAACCCGTGATAAATGTGAATGGTTAGATGGAAATCATACAGTTTTTGGAAAAGTTATTGACGGTATGGATATTGTTGATAAAATAGAAAAGGTAAAAACAGACGCAAATGGAAAACCTGATGATGAAGTTAAAATTATAAAAGCAAAGTTAAAATAATTTGGGGTCAAATCATCAATATTCAATATTCGTTTAAGTTCAGGCACAGGTATTCTAGGTTATTTATAGGGTAAAATAACATTTGCTTAACTTCATCTTCCGAGCCGAAATATGATAAATCACGCTTCATTGCCCTTTCTAAAACTGTATCGAATGATATATCCAAAAATATTGATAAATCCCATGAGAGCCTTACAGCATTAGACTCGTTCTTCAATATATTATAAATATTTTCACCAACAGGATTGGGTAATAAAGCACTATGAGGACGGCATGAAAATTGAGAGTATAAAACACAATTGCCAGAATCAGCTTTGCAAATTGCGTTTTTAAATCCAACTCTTATGAAGCATATTGTAATTATTATAATAACTGGCAGTACTATAACTAAAAATAACGCAATATTCATTAATCATAAACCTCTTATACAGTATAACATTTATTCAGCTTTCATTTCTGTAACTAATAATTTTGGGGCAGTTATATTAATTAAAATTGAACCGATCGGAGCTGTTATCAATATTGACAATACAGCAATCGCTAAAATAATTTCTCCGGAAGGAATCCCCATGCTTAACGGAATAGCCCCGATAGCAGCCTGTACAGTTGCTTTAGGCAAATATGATATTATACAAAATAACCGTTCTTTCATATTTAAATCTGTTTTTATCGTTGAAATAATAACACCAATACTTCTGGCTATAAGACCAATACTAATTATTGCAAGTCCTTTTAATCCTGCGTCAAGGGCTACTGTAATATTTACTTGAGAACCTATCAGGACAAAAAGAATAATTTCGGCAAAAATCCATATTTTATCAAATTTTAAAGCCAACCTGCCTGCAACTTCTGATTTGTATTCTAATATAATAAAACCGATTGTCATAACACCAAGAAGACCCGCAATCTCAATTTTGCTTTTCAGTTTATTTTCAATAGCTGCTAATAATAAAGCGAAGCCCAAAATTAATAATACTTTTTTTGTATCTCGTATATGATATTTTTTAAAAAGTTTCACTAAAATAATACCTGCAATTATACCTAACAAAATACCTGATAGGATTGATATTGGTATGCTGATAATTTTTATTCCAATATTTATATGACTTCCGCTATAAAGACCTAAGAAAATACTGAAAATTGTAATTGCAAAAACATCATCAATTGAAGAACCGGCTAAAATCAAAGTAGGAATACCTTTATTAATTCCAATACCTTTATTTTTATAATCAAGCATTTTAGGAACAACTACTGCAGGCGAAACAGCCGCAATGATAAATCCAAGAATTCCCCCTTCAATGAAAGTAAAATCCAGAATTATCATTGAAATTAATGCAATACTAAATCCTTCAATAATTCCAGGTATAAAACTTAATTTTATTGCTGTAAAACCAACTTTATTCAAAGAAGTTCGACTTATCCCTAGTCCTGCTCTTAATAGAATAATTATTAATGCAATTCTTCTTAAATCAGATGATATCTTTAAGGTTTCTGAGTCAATGAGATCGAAAACAAAAGGCCCTATCAAGATACCTAAAATAAGCATCCCTAAAAGTCCCGGAAGTTTCAATTTTACAAACAACAAATTAGCAGTAAGTCCGAGAATAATTATTATTGATAGTGTAGTAATCATTTAGATAGTTCTCCTCTATATTAAATAAAGGAGTCATCAGCCATAGAAAGGCGGTTAAAGGTGAACCCCATCACCATCTTTGTTACTAACATGAAAAATACTTAAAGTCAATAGTTTTATAAATTGCAAATTCTTTTTATTTCTTGCCCGCACGGACGCGGGCTCTTTTTCCCACATCCTGTCTTGCCCAACTCTTGCAGCTAACTTTTTGCGAGTTCAAGAAGTTGCCGACTTGCTTATCAACCCGTTTTTATAATATTAAAATTTTTTTCATTTTTGTACCTCCAATGATTCAAATCAACTTATAAAAGTTGTTTTTTTATCTGGTTTTGGTGCTTTTATTACCATAAAAACCATATCCTCTTTACTCTCATTATACCAGCAATGAAGTATATCTTTTGGACTTTCAACCAAAGTATTTTCAGTTATAGTTAATTTTTCTTCTCCAATCTGTACAATACCTTCACCTTTAAGAACATAAAATGCAACATCAACTGGTGTAATATGTTTTTTTAGTGATTGTCCGGGTAAAAGCTTAATTACTGTAACCATTGCATTTTCAGTATCATACAAATTTCTTGCATCAACATTATGTGCTGTTTCCATAATTGGTGCGTCTTCTAATTTTTTTGTTTTTATCATCGCATAATCTCCTTATGAATTATCAATTACTTTAGTGTGTCCATTCAATAATTTTTATTTCTGAACCTACTTTTTTTATTACAGCATCCCTCATGTTAGCATAATGAGGGCAAGGATACCCAATAGGATTTCCTTTGCTAATACATGAGGCAAAAACTATTGCTTCTGCTCCGCGATCAACCATTAATTTTGCTCTTGCAATTGCTCTTTTCCCGGGACATCCACCACATGAAACAAATCCCATTACTTCTACCGGACCAGTTTCTTCAAAGGCAAGCTTCCCTTCAGATGCTACTTTAAAATGTTAATGGTAAACTAAAATCCCAGTAACCCGGAAAATAAAAATCCCAATAAGTTGGAAT
>JBNJGP010000086.1:0-10365 GCA_051747805.1 Candidatus Muiribacteriota bacterium | reverse complement strand
GATTTTATTTCGTAATAAATTTTAACCTCTTGATCTTATCGTCTCACCTCTTACTTCTTACTTCTCACTTCTCACCTCTCACTTCTCACGGCTCTTACCGTCACTGTAAAGTTTTAACTTTCGGTCACAGCACTTTTTTTCTATCTTTTTAATTGACAATATTAGATAACGTTAATAAAATAAAAATTCGGGAGTTTTTTATGGGAGATTTCCCAAAATAATAAATGCCTAGGAGGAATAATATGGCCGAAACAATGAATCCGTTTGAGAACATGTGCAAACAGATTGACAAAGTAGCGGATATGCTTGATATGGACCGGAACCTTGTTGAAATTTTAAAGGCTCCAAAAAAAAGTATCGGCGTTAGTTGTCCAATTAAAATGGATGATGGCTCTATAAAAGTTTTTGATGCGTATAGAGTACAGTATAATGATGCTTTAGGCCCATGCAAAGGTGGAATCCGATTTCATCATGAAGTAGATCTTGATGAAGTTAAAGCACTTGCGGGTTGGATGACCTGGAAATGTGCTGTTGCCGGAGTACCTTATGGTGGCGGTAAAGGCGGAGTTGCCTGTGATATTAGTCAGTTTTCAGAAAGTGAACTTGAAAGGCTTGCAAGAAGATTTATTTATTCTATAGCAGATGATATTGGCGAACATAAAGATATACCGGCTCCTGATGTAGGAACCAATCCTAAAATAATGGGCTGGATGATTGATACATATCTTCAGGTAAAATCTTCTGGAACATGTGCTGCATTAACTGGAAAACCGCTTAATCTTGGTGGTTCTGAGGGTAGATTTGAAGCAACTGGTAGAGGAGTTAGATTTTCAGCTGAGGTTGCTGCAAAAAGAATGGGTCTTCATTTGGCTGGTTCTAACCTGATAGTTCAGGGATTTGGTAATGTTGGTTCTATAGCAGCGGATCTCATGGTTAAAGAATGTGGCTGTAAATTAGTAGGAGCTTCTGATGTAAACGGTGCATTTTATGACCCGAATGGACTGGATGTAGAAAAATTAGTTGAGCTTCTTGAAAAAGATGGTACTATAGCGGCTTATTCAGGTGGCAAAAAAATGACTAATGCTGAAATGATCGAGCAGGATTGTGATATACTTGTTCCCGCAGCACTTGCAAATGTTATTACAAGTGAAAATGCAAACAATATTAAAGCTAAATTAATTGCAGAAGGTGCTAATGGCCCAACTACTCCTGAAGCAGATAAAATTTTATTTGATAAAGGTGTGTGGATTATTCCTGATATTCTTGCAAATGCAGGTGGAGTTATTGTAAGTTATTTTGAATGGGTTCAGAACATGGACTACTATTACTGGACTGAAGAAAGAGTTAATAAAGACCTGAAAGATAAAATGGATGCAAATACTAACAGAGTTATTGATAGAGCTGTTGAGCATAAGACAGATTTAAGAACCGCAGCCTATATGATAGCTATGGAAAAAGTTGCGGATGTTATTAAAGTAAGAGGTGTTTTTCCGTAAACTTAAAGTTGAATAACAAAATTATAATTACAGGGGCAGAGTTTAATACTCTGCCTCTTTTTTTAAGAGAGATTAACAATGAAAGATAAGGAGCTAAAATGAAAATTTCAGGAATTATCCCGGCAAGAATTGGTTCAACCAGACTGTTTGAAAAACCGCTACAGCTTATTAACGGTAAATCCCTTATTCAGAGAGTTTATGAGAATACCATAAAGTGTACACACTTAGATAATGTTATTGTGGCCACTGATTCTGAAAAAATATTAAACCATGTTGAAAGTTTTAATGGTAAAGTTATTATGACTTCAAAAAATCATCGAAACGGTACAGAAAGAGTGGCTGAAGTAGTTGAAAAAATTAAGGCTGATGTTGTGGTAAATATACAGGGAGACGAGCCTTTTATACGCCCGGATATGATTGAAAAGTTAATAAAACCTTATTTTAAAGGTTTTAAAGGGCTGGCCACTTTAAAAGTGAAAATCGACAAAAAAGAGGATATTAACAGCACATCAGTTGTGAAAGTAGTATGCGACAAAAATGATAATGCTCTGTACTTTTCAAGACTTCCTATTCCGTTTAATCGAGATGGTGATTTTATCCCTCATTATTATAAACATATTGGGTTATACGCCTATGATGAATATTCTTTAAAAAAAATAATAAATACAGAATCTGTGCAAATTGAAAAGGCTGAAAAGTTAGAACAGCTGAGGGCTCTGTATTCCGGGTTGAAAATTAAAGTTTTAGAAACAGAATATGACGGGGTTGAAATAAATACTCCAGAGGATTTAAAGAAGGCATATAATTATTTTAAATAGTTGGCTTAGTTTCCTCATTATTTGCTAAAAAAGTTTTGTTATAAACTAAGGAAATTATCTCTCCTATAAGAGTTGCCAGCGCCCTGAACTCATTATCTATTTTTTTAGTAGTATTTTCTTCATCTTCATCTTTATAGGCAATAATAAAAGCCGACAACTTTGAGCCTGATTTAACCGGGATAAAAATTTCTGGCAGATGTTTATCTTTTTTTATAATTTGAGTAAAAAGCGGGTTTTTTTCCATTGTTTCTTTTGTTAATAAATTTATGTTATCAGGAAAGTTAAAGGCTCTGTCAAGAAGCCATCTTAAAAATTTTGAAGTTTTAATATCACTTAAAAACATATCTTCTTCGTGCACATTAATATATTGATTTTTCTCATTTGAATACTTTAAAAAAACAAATTTTTGAAGTTTAAGTACGTTTTTTATTAAAGAAATAATATCCTCA
The DNA here is from genome assembly GCA_051747805.1 of Candidatus Muiribacteriota bacterium. GTDB lineage: Bacteria > Muiribacteriota > Muiribacteriia > Muiribacteriales > Muiribacteriaceae > JBNJGP01. Next base: position 7,602 of record JBNJGP010000086.1, on the reverse strand, counting down.
TCCAGCTCATTTGGAATTAAATTTTTTTCGTCGTTATTATAGTTTTCAATAAGTTTTCTTATTATGGAAATTTTTTGTGAAAAATCAAGTTTATAATCTTTTATTTTATGGTTCATTTCGTTTTCTTTTTCAAGAATAGCCTGTCTTTCTTTGTTAAACTTATCTGCAAGTTCATCCAGGTTTCTGTCTTCTTCTTCTTTTATTTTTTTAAAAAATAAATAGCCCGCTGAAATAATAAATAAATTAATCAGTAAAGTTAATATAAAAATTTCTAAAGGGCTGTATTCAAGAAATCGCTTAAATCTAACATCGAAAATATAAACACCTGAGTTTAAAAGGGTTAACGCAAGGGCTGTGGTTAAAAAAATAGAATAACAGGAATCTTTGTATTTCAGCAGTAAAGCGGCGGGAAGCATTAAAAGCAGGTAATATATTCCGTGAAAAGAGGAAAGTGTTAAAATTAAAAAAGATAACGGAAGAAATAAACAACTCAAATAATGTTTATTCATATTTTATTAAGGTCCTCCATAAAATTCTCCAGGCTTCTTAAAAGCTTCTGGGCTCTGATATTAGATGGATCGTGATTTATAGCTCTTTTTAAATATGTCAGCGCTCTATCGTAATTTCCCAGTTTAATTGAAGATACAGCATGGTTAAAATAGTATCTTGAATCTTTTTGAAGTCTGAGGGCAATATCATAATGATAAATTGCCTGATTATAGAAGTTTCTGCGGGCATATGCAACACCAAGATTATTATGGGTTTCAGCAATATTATCCCTGATAGAAACCGATGTTTTAAAGGCTTTAATAGCATCATCAAGCATATTTCCCTTTAAAAATTTAGTGCCAAGGACAAAGTAATAATAGGCATTTCTATAATTAGTTACTTTTTCAACTTTTATATGAGAAAAAGGCATGGCTTTGTCAATATATCTTTGAAGTGCTTCGATTCTGTTTTCAAGATTATCAACATCAAAATAAAAAATTTTCTCTTTATCAACTTTTCTTAACTTCTTTAAATATTCCAATGCGTTCCAGGGGGAGGTTCCGGTTTTAAACAAAGCATAGGCACTATTTTTATCGGCCTCAATATTGTCAGTTTGACCAACTGAAAGAAAATATTCATCAACAACAGATTTATTTTCTTCGGCATAATCTTTTATTTTTTCATTTTTTATAAGTGAGGGGCCGAGTTCGTTTTTTATAAGATAAAGCTGACGTCCTATTAAAAAAGATACTTCGTCTTCAGAAGCTAGAGAATAAAAAAGCCCTTCTGAAAAAAAAATATCGCCTGAAGGAAGAGAAAGTAGTATATAGTCATCAGTTTCGACAACATGAATTTTTATATTATCATATTTTAAACCAAAATAATGTATTAAAGGACCGGTACTCTGCCATAAACGGGTAAAAATACTTGAATCTTCCTGGATTAAATTAAAGTTAGAGCTCATGTACTGATGCATTCTTTCGCTTATAACTTTTTCTGTCTCATTTAAGATTATTTTTTGTAAATCTTTAGGAACATGTTTTTCTGGAAAATAGCCTTCAAGCTCATTTGAAACTCTTAACCCGTAGGTGATTATTGTTGAAAATAAAATGAGGAAAATAAAAAAATTTTTCAAAGAAATCTCCTAAAATTTTTAATTTTTTTTAAACTTTATAATTATAACATTAAAAATTACCATTTACAATACTTGTTGTAGATGTAAACTTATGGTAAATTAACTATTGAAAAATATTTAAACCTTGAGTTTAGCAAATTTTTTAAAAAGGCTTTTGTGGTCAGGCCTATTTTTGCTAAACTCAACTTTAAACTTAGATTTTTTTATAATCTTAATTGATAAAGGCTGTTGAAAAAACTTTTTAAAAGAAGACTAAAAATAATGTTAGAAAAAAATTACAAAAAATTTTTAGAGTATATTTAAAAGAAAAATGAATCTATAACGGATTTGTTATATATATTTTTAGTTAGTATTTGCTTTTCAACAAGCTCTATACATTTAACAGGAGGACTTCAGATGAAAAATGATAAAATGGTTAGAGTCCGTTTTGCTCCTTCGCCAACAGGTTTTTTACATATTGGCGGTGCAAGAACAGCCTTATTTAACTGGTTATTTGCAAAAAAACATGGTGGTAAATTTATTTTAAGAGTAGAAGACACTGATAAAAAAAGGTCAACCAGCGATTCAGAAGAGGCTATTTATTCTTCTCTGAAATGGCTGGGCCTTGACTGGGATGAAGGACCAGGAAAAAACGGGGAATATGGACCTTATAGACAGTCAGAACGCATAGAGTTGTATAAAAAATATATAAAAAAACTTCTTGATGAAAAAAAAGCGTACAGATGTTTTTGTACCCCGGAAGAACTTGAAAAAGAAAGAAAAAAAGCCTTAGAAGAAGGCAAAACACCAGTTTATTCAGGTAAATGTTTAAACCTTACCCAGAAAGAAAAGGATATGTACATGCTTGAAGGAAGAAAACCTTCTATAAGGTTTAAGGTTCCTTCAAATAAGAAAATTGTTTTAAATGATATTTGCAGAGGCAGGATTGAATTTGATACAAACCTTACAGGAGACTTTATTATTGAGAAGTCTGATAGCTATCCATCATATAATTTTGCAGTTGTTGTAGATGATTTTCTGATGGATATTTCACACGTAATAAGAGGAGATGATCATATTACAAATACTCCGCGACAGATAATGCTTTATCAGGCGCTTGATAAAAAAGTTCCTTTTTTTGCCCATATTCCAATGATACTTGGTGGTGACGGCTCACGTCTTTCAAAAAGACATGGCGCAACTTCTGTTGAGGAATATAAAAAGGAAGGCTTTTTAAAAGAGGTTGTTTTCAATTTTCTCTCACTTCTTGGCTGGTCTCCAAAAAATGATGAGGAAATTATGTCAACAGAAGATATAATAAGCAGATTTAAGCTTAAAGAGGTATCTAAATCACCTGCTGTTTTTGATATTGAAAAATTAAAATGGATGAATGGTATATATATTAGAAATTCAAACCTTGATTATATTAAGGATTGTGTTTATCCTTTCGTCAATAAAAATAAGTTTAATGTTAAAAATGATGAAAAATTCAGAGCAATTGTAAAGGTGGCAAGAGAGTATATTACTGTGCTGCCTGATATTAATAATGAGTTAAATTATTTTTTTGAAGAAACAGTTGATAAAACAATAACAGAAGAAATCAGAGAAGTTTATGCAGAATCAGGAGCTTTAGCTGTACTAACCAGTTATATTGAAAAAATTAAGGAAATCGAGGAACACTCTTTTGATTTTGATAATTTAAAAAAAGCATTAAAAGAAACTAGCAGAGAATGTAAAGCTAAAGGAAGGGGTTTATTCATGCCGCTTAGAATAGCGCTTACTTATAAAACTTCTGGTCCGGGAGTATATCCAATGCTGATGGCATTAGGAAAAGAAGCATCTCTGAAAAGACTTCTGGAGTTTAAAAAAAATATTTTAGAGGGTTAAAAAAATGACATACTTTAGTAATACTTTAACTGGTAGAAAAGAACTTTTTATACCATTAAAAAAAAATGAAGTTAAAATGTACACTTGCGGTCCCACAGTTTATTCCTATGCTCATATAGGGAATTTTCGGACTTTTATATTTGAGGATTTGCTCCGTAGATATCTTAAGTTGAAAGGATATAAAGTTAAACAGGTAATGAATATTACAGATGTAGATGATAAAACAATAAAAAATTCAATGCAGGAAGGAGTTTTGCTTTCAGAATATACAAAAAAATATACAGAAGCTTTTTTTGAGGATGTAAAAACACTTAGAATTGAAAAGGCCGAACACTATCCTAAAGCAACTGAACATGTAGAAGAAATGATAAACATTATAAAAAAGTTAAAAGAAAAAGGATTCACATATGAAAAAGAGGGCTCGGTTTATTTTAAAATTGAAAAATTTAAAGAATATGGAAAACTTTCAAATATTGACCTTGAAAACGTTAAATCGGGTGTAAGATATGATACAGATGAGTATGATAAAGAAGATATAAGAGATTTTGTGTTATGGAAGAATATAGACTCTGATTCTGGAGAACCTTTCTGGGATTCTCCTTTTGGAAAAGGAAGACCGGGCTGGCATATAGAATGTTCTGCTATGAGTATGAAATATCTTGGAGAAACTTTTGATATTCATACCGGGGGGGTGGATAATATTTTTCCTCATCATGAAAATGAAATTGCCCAGTCAAGCGCCTGCACAGGTAGAAAATTTTCAAATTACTGGCTTCACTGCGAACATCTGCTTGTAAATAATAAAAAAATGTCCAAATCTCATAATAATTTCTATACTTTAAGAGATTTAAAGGAGTATAATCCGCTTGCAATAAGATATCTACTTCTTTCTGCGCATTATAAAACAAAATTGAACTTCACAATTAATGGAATTAAACAGGCAGAAAACACTATCAAAACTTATAATGACTTTAGAAACAGAATTGAAAATGCTACTCTTGATAGAGCTGATGACGGAGACCTTATTAATAAAGTTGAACAAGCAGAAAAAAACTTTATGGAAGCTTTAGATGATGATTTAAATATTTCAAAAGCATTAGGTTATTTATTTATTATAATAAGAGAGATTAATAATGCAATTACAGGAAAATTTTTTACTGAAAAGCTTAAATATAAAGTGTTGGCCTTTGTTTCAAAAGTAGATGATATTATCGATATAAGAGAAAAAAAAGAGCTTGAAATTGAAGAATCTGAAATAAAAAATCTTATAGAGAAAAGAAACAGGTACAGAAAAGAAAAAAATTACAAAAAAGCCGATGAAATAAGAGATAAGCTGGCCTCTATGAACATAACAATAGAAGATTCTAAAGAAGGAACTACCTGGCATGCCGGAAGTTGATAAATATACATATAGAACACTTGCATATATTGGAGACGCGTATTTTGAGCTTAAAATAAGAGAATTTTTTCTTAAATATTATCCGGCAGATTGTTCAGAGTTGCATAATAACGTTGTGAAAACAGTGAATGGGGTAACCCAGCATAATTTTCTCTATTTAATGAAAGAAAATTTATTTGATGAAGATGAAAAATCTTATGTAAAAAAAGTTAGAAATAATCGTTACAGTGGTAATAACATAACTAAGAAAGAGGCAACAGCTTTTGAGGCTCTTCTGGGAAGGTATTACGTCGAGGGAAATCAAAAAGGATTAGATAAAATAATTCATTTTATTTACAAAAATTTATTATGATGAATTTAATTTATGGAAAAAACCCTGTTTATGAGGCTATATCAGCCCAAAATGTTGAGCAGGTTTTTACTTGCGATAAAAAAGAATACGAGAGGTTAAAAAGAAAAAAAATTAAGATAGTTTTTTTTAGCCGGGAAAAATTTTTAAAAAAATTCGGGAAAAATAGTCAGAATATTGTGGCTCATATAAACGAATTCAAATTTTTTCCTTTAAATAAATTAATTCAGCAGACTACACAGGAAGATATAATTTGTATATTAGACCATATTCAGGACCCGCATAACTTGGGTGCCATAATTCGTACCTGTTGCTGCTGTGGGGTGAAAGGAATTATTTTACCCTCAAAAAGAAGTGTTAAAATTACACCAGTTGTATATAAGGCTTCGGCGGGAGCTTTATCTCATGTTAAAATCACTCAGGTTACAAATATCGCAAAAACAGTTGATTTATTAAAAAAAAATAATTTCTGGATATATGGAGCTTTTGCGGAGGCTCCCAAAACAATTTATGAAGAAAATTATCAGGGAAAAACCGCTCTGATTATTGGAAGTGAGGGTGTTGGAATATCAAATCTTGTTGCTAAAAAAATCGATTTTGGGGTGAAAATACCCATGAATTCATCTGTCTCTTCTTTAAATGCCTCGGTGGCTACCGGAGTTGTTTTGTTTGAAATAAAAAGGAAAAAAGAGAAAAATAAAGTAAAATGAAGAAAATGTTATTTATTTTCTAATAAAGATAGTTATTAGTGTTGACCTTGTACTATGAGTTTACTATAATTAACACACTTCTTTTGTGTGCCGACGTGGCTCAACTGGCAGAGCAACGCACTTGTAATGCGTGGGTTGGGGGTTCGATTCCCTTCGTCGGCTCCACTTAAAAGGAGGGGTGCCCGAGTGGCCAAAGGGAGCGGACTGTAAATCCGCCGGCGAAGCCTTCGAAGGTTCAAATCCTTCCCCCTCCACCACTTACCTTTCTTAGAATACCGTAGCCGTCGTAGCTCAGTTGGTAGAGTGCATCCTTGGTAAGGATGAGGTCACCGGTTCAATCCCGGTCGATGGCTCCATTTTTAAAATCATTTTAATTATGTTATTATACGTCTAATTTTTTTAGAAAGGTGCAAATTAAACCTAAACCTAATTAAGGGGGAATCTTAAAAATGGCAAAAGAAAAATTTGAAAGAAGCAAACCACATGTCAATATTGGAACAATAGGACATGTAGATCATGGAAAAACAACATTAACAGCAGCGATAACATTAGGGCTGGCTGGAAAAGGTTTTGCAGACATCAAGAAATATGATGAAATTGATGCAGCGCCAGAAGAAAAAGCAAGAGGAATAACAATTAATACAGCGCATGTAGAGTATCAGACAGAAAAAAGACATTATGCACATGTTGACTGTCCAGGTCATGCAGACTATATTAAAAATATGATAACAGGTGCGGCGCAGATGGACGGAGCAATACTTGTTGTATCGGCAGCAGATGGACCAATGCCACAGACAAGAGAGCATATTCTGCTTGCAAAACAGGTTAATGTACCATCAATCGTAGTATTTATGAACAAAACAGACCAGGTAGATGATCCAGAATTACTGGATTTAGTAGAGCTTGAAATCAGAGAATTACTAAGCGAATATGATTTTCCTGGAGACGATGTACCAATAATAAAAGGTTCGGCGTTGAAAGCATTAGAAAAAGGATTTGACGATCCAGAAGCAGAAGAATGCAAGCCAATATATGAACTAATGGATGCAACAGATGATTTTATACCAGAACCAACAAGACCGCTGGATAAAGATTTCCTAATGCCAATAGAGGATGTATTCTCAATAACAGGAAGAGGAACAGTGGTAACAGGAAGAGTAGAAAGAGGAAAAGTAAAAGTAGGAGAATCAGTAGAAATAATAGGAATGCAAGACGAAATAAAAACCACAGTGGTAACAGGCGTAGAAATGTTTAGAAAGCTGTTGGACGAAGGTTTTGCAGGAGACAATGTAGGGTTATTGTTAAGAGGTGTGGCAAAAGATCAGGTAGAAAGAGGACAGGTTGTAGCGAAGCCAAAATCAATAACACCGCATAAGAAATTCAAGGCGGAAGTATATGTTTTAAGTAAAGAAGAGGGCGGAAGACATACACCGTTCTTTAATGGATACAGACCACAGTTTTATTTCAGAACAACAGATGTAACAGGTTCAATAAAACTGCCTGAAGGAAAAGAAATGATAATGCCTGGTGACAACATTACAATAGATATAGAGCTTATTACACCAATAGCAATGGAAAAAGAACTAAGATTCGCAATCAGAGAAGGCGGAAGAACTGTTGGTGCTGGTGTTGTTACAGAAATACTTGACTAAGA
>JBNJGP010000085.1:0-10381 GCA_051747805.1 Candidatus Muiribacteriota bacterium | reverse complement strand
ATTGACAGCAGTAAAAAAACAAAGTTTAAATTGAAATTTAAACTCATAAGTAATAAAGCTTTGATTAAACTTAAATATAGCATGAAATTAAAAATTAAATTTTAGTTTTACTTTGAAATTTGCAAAAATCAGTTTTTATTCCTTAACAAATAAAACTGCAACTAAATATAATCGGAAATCATAATGAATATTGATAAAGAAGAGTATAAGTTTTTAAGTGATCTTGATAAAAAACTATGGAATTCAGCTGATAAGCTCAGGTCGACACTTGATGCAGCTCAGTATAAGCATGCAGTCCTTGGGCTTTTATTTGTAAAATATGTAAGCGATGCTTTTGATATAAGGCGTGAAGAACTGAAAAGTCAGTTCAAAGATAAAGATCATGATTATTATCTTAATCCAGATGATTATGATTCTGATGAAGAATACAATGCTGAAATAGAGACTGAACTTGAAGAAAGGGATTATTACACCGAAAAAAATGTATTCTGGGTCCCTCCTGAAGCAAGATGGCAGTTTTTGCAGGATAACAACAAAGTAGCAGTAGGCGGTGCTGAACTTATAGTCAATGACGGTAACGGCGGTAAAAAAATAAAGGTAAGCTCTGTTGGTAATCTTATAGATACAGCCCTTGATGCAATTGAAAGAGACAACCCCAAGCTTAAAGGGATACTTAATAAATCATATTCAGCCCTTCAGATCGATCAGACAAAGCTTGGCGAACTTATAGATTTAATATCTACAATCCCTTTCAAACATAAAAGCCTTGGAGCAAAAGATATTTTAGGGCATGTTTATGAATATTTTCTGGGTCAGTTTGCACTTGCAGAAGGGAAAAAAGGTGGGCAGTTTTATACTCCCAAATCAATAGTAACACTTATCGTCGAAATGATTGAGCCTTACAAGGGAAGAGTTTATGATCCTGCCATGGGTTCAGGCGGTTTTTTTGTTCAAAGTGAAGAATTCATAAAAAAATATTCAGGCAGGCTTGGGGATGTTTCAATTTACGGTCAGGAATACAACTATACAACATGGCAGCTTGCAGCAATGAATATGGTTATCCGTGGAATCGATTTTAATTTTGGAAAAGAACCTGCAAATACATTTACAAATGATCAGCATCCCGATTTAAGAGCAGATTATGTAATGGCAAACCCTCCTTTTAATATGAAGGAGTGGAATGCAGGCGTAAAAGAAAATGATCCAAGATGGAAATACGGAATTCCCCCGGCTGGGAATGCAAACTTTGCCTGGCTTCAGCACATGCTCTACCATCTTTCCCCCACAGGAAGCCTGGGTCTTTTACTTGCCAACGGCTCAATGAGTTCCAATACAAATAACGAAGGAACAATACGAAAAGCCTTAATAGAAAACGACCTTGTTGAATGCATGGTTGCACTTCCAGGCCAGCTCTTTACAAACACTCAGATACCGGCCTGCATCTGGTTTCTTACAAATAGTAAAGATAAAAGAGAAGACAATGCTGGAAGAAGCCTCAGGTACAGAAAAAATGAATTCCTATTTATAGATGCAAGAAACCTTGGATACATGAAAGACCGTGTATTAAGGGATTTTACCAAAGACGATATCAATAAAATTACAAAGACCTTCCATAAATGGAAAGAAGGTAAAGGTTATGAAGATGAGCCGGGTTTTTGTAAATCAGAAAATATAGATGAATTAAAAAAGCATGATTATGTTCTTACACCCGGCCGATATGTAGGAGCCCCTCCTGAAGAGGATGATGAAGAGCCTTTTGATGAGAAGATGGCAAGGCTTACTTCTCAGCTTAAGGAACAATTTATGGAGAGTGCAAAGCTGGAAAAGGAGATTAAAGAGAATTTGGCGGGGTTGGGTTATGACTTGTAGGTCTAATAAAATTAAGCTCGGAGATATTATAACCCATAAAAAAGGGTATGCTTTTAAAAGCAAAGATTACCAAAAAAATGGTATTCCTGTTGTTAGAGTTACTAACTTCTCTTCTGATAGTATTGATTCCTCATCTTTATACTTCGTCTCTAAAGAAGTCGCTTTAGCAAATAAAAATGTACAACTAAAAAAAAATGACATAGTTATTGCAACTGTAGGTTCTTGGCCCAATAACCCAGCCTCAATTGTTGGTAAAACAATTCGCGTGCCTGCTGAGTCTGATGGTTCTTTATTAAACCAGAATGCAGTTATTCTTAGGCATAAATCGAGCTGTAAAGATGATCAATTATTTCTTTATTATTCCTTAAAAAATAGTAACTTCAGAAACTACATTATTTCAAAAGCTCAAGGTAGTGCAAATCAAGCTAGTATCACACTAAATGATATTTTTAACTATGAATTATATTATCCAATAAAGGAAGATCGAAAAAATATAGCAAAGTTTTTAAATGACATTGATCTTAAAATTTCTCTTAACTATAAAATCAACCAAAACCTCGAAGAAATAGCACAAGCAATATTCAAAAGCTGGTTTGTTGATTTTGAACCTGTAAAAGCAAAAGCCCATATTAAAAAACTTGGAGGAAATTCAAGTCAATGCGAAGCTGCTGCCCAGGCAGTAATTTCTGGTGCTGTATCTATTAACAGCATTACAGAAGCATCTGATCTTTCAGCCATTGATAAAACCATTGTCCAATCCCTTGAGAAAAAACTTGCTTCCCAGACAGAAGAACAGCGGAAACAATTATCTGAAACAGCAGATCTTTTTCCTGATAATTTTGTAAAATCTAAGTTAGGATTAATACCAAATGGATGGAAAGAAAGTACAATAGGTAATGAAGTTTTTATATGCGGTGGTGGAACACCAAGCACTAAAAATACTGATTTTTGGGAGAACGGAATTATTAATTGGGCGACTCCAAAGGACCTTTCAGGCTCCAATGCCAAAATCATTCTAGATACTGATAGAAAAATAAGTGAAGCAGGTTTGAAAAAAATAAGTTCTGGTTTGCTGCCCACCAATACTGTTCTTTTATCTTCAAGAGCTCCCATTGGTTATCTTGCAATTACTAAAATTCCTATAGCAATTAACCAAGGTTATATTGCAATGAAATGTTTTAAAGAATTATCACCTGAATTTGTTCTTCAATGGGCAAGTTTTAATATGGATGAGATTAAACTAAGAGCAAGTGGAACAACTTTTGCTGAGATAAGTAAAAAAAATTTTAAAATTATCCCGGTTATTGTGCCTGAAAAAAGAGTACAACAAGCTTATTCAAATATTTCTAAGAATATTTATCATAAAATTACAGAATCATTATTACAAATTAATAATTTATCTGAAGTTAGAGATTCATTATTACCTAAGTTACTTGAAGGGGAATTAGTTGTTAATGAAATCTGTAAATCAGTTTAAGGGGTCTTTATCTAATGGAATTTTTGAAACCGTTATTCAATGAAGATATAAATAGTGAAGGCGAGGTTCAAATTCTTGAATCAAAATTTGAAAGATCTCAAATTTTATCGGTACTCGACCCCCAATTATATGATTTATCTTTCAATGAATGGATTGAAGATCGAAAATTAATATATTTAGATAAAGCAGATGAAATACTTAGCTTATTTGATAATTCATCAAGATTTAACCAATTAAAAAAATGTTACTTAAATGGAACATTAATACCTTTTGTTGGTGCAGGAATGTCAATTCCAAGTGGATATCCAGGTTGGGGAGAATTCTTATATGAACTATCTGAAGAATCACATGTTGAAAAACAAAAATTAGATGATCTTTTTGAGCTAGGTAAGTACGAAGAAGCTGCCCAATTGATATATGACGATTTAGGCAAGGCTCTTTTTAACGAATATTTAGAAAACAAATACGTAGAAGAAAATACAGTAAATGGACCATTACAATACTTACCAGAACTTTTTCAGGATAAAACAATAATAACTACTAATTTTGATAAACTAATTGAAAATATTTATAAATCTCAGCATCAATCATTTGATAGTATTCTTAGCGGAAGAGCTTTAGAAGAAGCTATGAAAAAAATTTCATCGGATAATAGTCTTTTATTAAAACTTCATGGTGATTGTGATCTAGAATCCAATAGAATATTAACTAAAGATGAATATAATCAAGCTTATAGCGATAAAAAACTTGTAAATATTTTTTTTAATCGAATTTTACTTAGTAGGTCTCTTTTATTTTTAGGCTGTAGCTTATCGCAAGATAGAACAATAAAATCTATGTTAGAAATTGTTAATAATCAGGGATCAAGTACATTACCAAGACATTACGCTCTTTTAGAAGACAAAGAGGGGGTGGACCGGATAGCCCGCAAAAAAGAATTGTCAAAAGCTAATATCTTTCCAATTTGGTATCCAGAGAATGAACACGATGAATCCGTTGAAGCATTATTTTTAAAATTGATGGAGGTCGCTACATGATAAATGAAGACCAACTGGAACAACTCTGTCTGAACTGGTTTGAAGAAAAGGGATACACCATTGTAAATGGAAAAGATATTGCACCTGAAAGTGATTCTCCTGACAGGGAAGATTACCGCGAGGTAATATTGAAAAGCAGGCTTTTATCAAGGCTTAAGCTTATTAATCCTGATATTCCTCATACTGCACTTGAGGAAGCTGTAATCCGTATTTCAAAGCCTGAAACTCCAATTCTCATAAAAAATAACAGAATTTTTCACAAATACCTTATTGAAGGTGTTTCTGTTCAATACCGACAAAATGATGAAATAGTTGATGATTATGTGAGGCTTATCGATTTTAGCAAGAGTAATAATAATGAATTTCTTGTTGTTAATCAGTTCAGTGTTTCAGGTACAAATAAAATCCGTCGTCCTGATATAGTTGTATTTGTAAACGGACTCCCGGTTGCAGTTATAGAGCTTAAAAATCCTGCTGATGAAAATGCCGATGTATGGGATGCATATAATCAGCTTCAAACCTATAAAGAAGAGATATCAGAGCTTTTTACATTTAACGAGGCCATGGTTATTAGCGATGGTATGAATGGGCGTATAGGTTCGTTAACAGCAAGTAAAGAATGGTTTATGCCGTGGAGAACCATTCTGAATGAAGACGATAGACCTGGTTTTAAATTTCAGCTTGAAACCATTGTAAAAGGTTTTTTTGATAAACAATTGTTTCTTGATTATACCCGTTATTTTGTCCTTTTTGAAGTAAACGGAGACAATATTGTTAAAAAGATTGCAGGTTATCATCAGTTCCATGCTGTAAGAGAAGCTGTAAATGCAACTATTACGGCATCACGTCTGCCTGATAAAAATAAAATAGATGATCGCCGTGCTCCATGGGGAAAAGAGGTTGAACCCGGATCTAAAAAAGCCGGGGTTGTCTGGCATACCCAGGGCTCAGGAAAAAGTATTTCCATGGTCTGCTATGCAGGAAAGCTGCTTCAGCAGAGGGAAATGAACAATCCGACTATTATAATTGTTACAGACAGAAACGATCTTGATGGTCAGCTTTTTGATACTTTTAAAATGTCTAAAGATACTTTAAAGCAGACTCCGGTTCAGGCTGACGGACGTGAAGAACTTCGTGAGACTCTTGCAGCCCGGCAGGCAGGTGGAATTATATTTACCACAATTCAGAAATTCTCATTGCTGAACGGAGAAGAAAAACACCCTGTGTTAAACAGCAGAAATAATATTGTTGTAATTTCGGATGAAGCCCACAGAAGTCAGTACGGAGAAAAGGCAAAGCTTAACACAGCAACAGGAAAGTATACCTTTGGATACTCAAAACACCTTAGAGACTCTATGCCGAATGCAACTTTTCTTGGATTCACAGGAACCCCTATCTCAATGGATGATAAGGATACACGCGCTGTTTTTGGAGGTTATGTAAGTATTTATGATATTCAGGATGCTGTGGATGATGGTTCAACTGTTCCTATTTATTATGAAGCCCGGCTAGCAAAGCTTGATATTAACAGGGATGAAATAGACGAGCTTAATAATGAAGTAGAAGAAGTTATTGAAGATGAGGAAGATCTTTCAGCCAGGGAAAGTACAAAAAGCAGGTGGGCTGCCCTTGAAAAGCTTGTCGGGTCTGAGCCCAGAATTAAACAGGTAGCAAAGGATCTGGTAAATCATTTTACATCAAGAACAGAAACATTTCCCGGAAAAGCAATGATTGTATGCATGAGCAGGGAAATTTGTGTGGCAATGTTTAACGCTATAGTAGAATTAAAACCTGAATGGCAGGGAAAGCTTAATAAAGAATCTGTTGATAAAACAGGGTATTATGATGCAAATAACGGTACTCTAAGGGTTGTGATGACAGGAAGTGCTTCTGACAGATCAGAGCTTCAGAAACATTTATACAATAAGCAGCAAAAAAAGCAGCTGGAGAAGAGGTTTAAGGATAGTGAGGATGAATTAAAACTTGTTATTGTCCGGGATATGTGGCTCACAGGTTTTGATGCGCCTGTATGTCATACAATGTATGTTGATAAACCTATGAAAGGTCATAATTTAATGCAGGCCATTGCCAGGGTAAATCGAGTTTTTAAAGATAAACCCGGCGGTCTTGTTGTAGATTATATAGGAATTGCCAATGAACTGAAACAGGCCTTAAAAGATTATACCGATGCCAACGGCAGAGGAGAACCTGCCATTGATTCATACCAGGCCTATGCAATTCTGATTGAAAAAATGGATGTTGTACGCGGTATGTTTCATGGGTTTGATTATAGTGATTTTGAATTAAAGGCACTTCAGCTTCTTCCACTGGCTATGGATCATATTCTGGGCCTTGACGACGGTAAAAAACGTTTTTCTGATGCTGTTGCTGCAATCAGTAAGGCATATACTCTTTGTGGTACACTTGAAAAAGCAGAAGCCTTAAAAAAAGAGATAGCTTTTTTCTCAGCTGTGAAGTCAGCAATAAGTAAATATACCAGTGTTGATAAAAAGCAGAGTGAAGCGGAGCAAAATTCTGTATTAAAACAGATAATAGATAATGCGATAATTGCAAATGGTGTTGCAGATGTATTTAAACTTGCAGGTCTTGAAAAACCGAATATAGGGCTTTTATCAGATGACTTTTTAGAAGATGTAAAAAATATGCCTCAAAAAAACCTTGCTGTATCTTTGCTTGAACGGCTTTTAAAGGATCAGATTAAATCGAGAATGAAAAATGATGTGGTTCAGGAAAAAAAATATTCGGACAGAATTATTGAAACTTTAAGAAAGTACAATAACAGATCTGTTGAAACAGCTCAGGTTATTGAAGAATTGATTCAGATGGCAAAGGATATGGAAAAAGATGAAAAGCTTGCCGAAAAATCAGGTCTTAACACAGATGAAATAGCCTTTTACCGCGCTTTAATTCAAAATGAAAGTGCAGTAAGGCAATTAGGGGATATCAAACTCCGGGAACTTGCAAAATTTATCACTGAAAAACTTAAAAGCAGTACAACTGTTGACTGGCAGGTAAGAGACAGTGTACGTGCAAAACTGAGAATTCTTGTGAAAAGAGCCCTTAAAAAATGGAAATATCCTCCTGATAAATCAGAAGAAGCTGTAACACTTGTTCTTCAGCAGGCTGAGGTGTTGTCGGAGCATTGGGCTCACTGAACAAAAGTTGTTCGATTATACTATTTTATTGATATAAGTATTTATTTAATTCTTGCTCAGGATGGTTAATATTATACATTTATTCAGTTCTAAAAAATTGATTCAAGATTTTAAAAAAAAATCTATAACTCAAAAAGATACAATGAAATATTTGATAGTTGTATTGCTCTGGAGTTTACTTGCCAGTTTTTGTTTTGAATATCCACAGGAATACATTTCTGGAGAAGTAGTTCAATCAGAGCTTTCTTCTAAAGCTTATTTTATTCGCCTGGGTGTTCTTTTATTAATCCATATTTTTGGGGTATATATTTGTTTTTGGGAAAACAGCCGAGGTGATGGAGAAAACTTTATTGAAAGATTTATTTGCTTGTCTGTACCGATAGGTATAAAAATTTTGTTTTTTATTTTAATTTTGTCTGTTTCCCATGTCCTGCTTGAAGAATTGATTAAAAAAGAGATTTATTCATATGTTTTTGAAGGCGGTGCTTATGAATTTTTTTTTGATATTATATTAAAAATAATTTTTTATTTTTACATGGTGACTGCATTTGGAGAAATAAGTGAAGGACAAAATCCTGTTAGCGCAGATGTTATAAATTGATATTTTAAAGGCTATAAAATGGAAGAAAACAATATAATCTCTATTCAATGTCCCAAATGTAAAAAGAAAAACGCAATAGCTCTATCAAAACCTGTTGAATGCTCCAATTGCAAAACAATTCTAACACAAAAAAAGAAAGCCGGTGGTGTAGCAATAATAGTAGCTGCTTTGGTAATAGGTCTTGGAAGCGGACATTTAATGGATGATGCATTTGAAAAGAACAGATACCCCATTAATGTTGAATACAGCCTTATTGATTCATGTGTTTCATTCAATGAAGAACCACTTTCTTACAAGAATTACTATAGAAAAAAGGATATCTGTGAATGTGCTTTGTTAAAAACTCAGGAAGAGTTTAATTATTATCAATATAAGCAGGAGGAAAACGAATTTATGAAAACTTTTACAAGATATGCAAGCAAATGCATCTATAAATAAAAATTAATGGGAGGCTTTTGCCTCCCATATAGATTAGGAATTATTTCTTGTTTTTTCAATCTGCTTACTGCGATTACCGTGAACCTGATCATACTGCTTGTTTGTACCAGCAGTTCCTTTGTTTGCGTTTTTCTGATTTGAAGTATTGTCAGTGGGTTTAATTTTTTTAGTCATTCAACACTCTCCTTAGATTTAATAGTTGTTATTGAGATTGATATTAAGATACTGGAAGGGACAAATGGGGACAGAACTTAAAAAAAAAGAAGAAATAAGAGAAGAAATTAATAAAATCCAAAATGATATAAAAGAAGTGCTAGGTAAAATTGGATGGAAAATTCCCCGTTTTGCAGAAAGGGTTTTTTATGAAAAATTCAATACAGACGTTGAAGAAGAAATAAAAAGATTTATTGAAAAATTTAAAAAAGATATCCATAGAAATTCATCAACACATTTAAAGTTGCGAGAGATAAAAGAATATCAAAGAATTTTATATGATCTTGATGAAGTAAGAAAAACAGATTTAATCCTGCCAAGAAATCTTTTTAAGGATAAGTTCAGCGACGAGTTCAATCAAAAAATGAAAGAGGTATCAAAATTAATTGATGATTCTCTTAAAAAAAATTATGAGGTCTAATATAGATAGATAATAACAAGCTTTAACCCCACTTTCTCAAAAAAATTTAAATAATTTTTCCTTTATTTGTCCCCATTTGTCTTTATAGGGGCATTAGCCTTGTGGTTAAGAGTACAATTAACCTCAAGCTAAAGGGAAAAATCATGTCTAAGGAAATTAAAACCACAGTATCAGATCTTGTAATTAATTATCATGTAACAGAAGCCTGTAATTATGGATGTAAATATTGTTATGCTCGCTGGAGTGATTATAAGAGAGATGAAATACACGGAGATCTTAAGAAGGTAGATAAATTGTTTTTTTTACTTAAAAAATTTTTTCAGCCTGATAATTTTTCTAACCCTATTTCCAAATTTTTATCATGGGAAAACATTCGTTTAAACTTTGCAGGAGGTGAGCCTTTCCTTGTTGGAAAAAGATTTGAAGATTTAATATTCCTTGCAGAAAAATATGATTTTAAAATTTCGATCATTACAAACGGTAGTTTGATCACAGATCGGTTTGTAAATACTGTTGGTCAAAAAATATCCATGCTGGGAGTCAGTATTGATTCAGATAAAAAAGATACTTTGGAAAAAATTGGAAGATGCAATAAAAGAGATGAACCTCTTGATTTTGATAAATTAAAAAAACAGATTCAAAATCTAAAAAAATTAAATAAAGATGCAGTAATAAAAATCAATACTGTAATTAACTCATTAAATTGTAATGAAGATCTTAATTCGCTTATTTGTATGCTAGGCCCTGACAAGTGGAAGTTGCTTCAGGTTTTGCCTGTTGTAAATAATGAACTTAATATTACAAAAGAACAATTTACAACTTTTGTTAACCGTCATACAAAATATAAAAATATAATTGTTGAAGAAGATAACAATGCAATGACAAATTCCTATATAATGATTAATCCTGAAGGTTGTTTTTATCAGAATTCACTGTCTGCAAAAAAGCCAGGTGAAGATTATGTTTACAGTTCTCCGATTTTAGATGTTGGTGTTGAAAATGCATTTAATGAAATTAAATTTAATTGGAAGCTTTTTTCAAAAAGATACTGATTTTAAATTTATTTGATTAACTTAAAACTTCTCAACTTAATAATATGAACCTTTAATTGACTAAATTTCTATGATTTGAGAATAATAGTAAATTCTT
>JBNJGP010000084.1:0-10546 GCA_051747805.1 Candidatus Muiribacteriota bacterium | reverse complement strand
TCACGCATATTATCTTCTAAATCACGAATCTGCTTAACAAGCTCTATAAAATCATGTTTAGAGAACATCTCTTTTTTCTCCTTCAATTATTTTCATTAAAAGCTTTATTATAAATTCCATTTAACTGTCTGTAATAATTTATTAATTTATCAAATGCTAAATTATTTTGAGTTTTTTGCACAACTGCGAGCTTATAACCAAGTAAACATATTAAACTTCCGGCTACTTCCCAGTTTCCAAAATGTGATGTAATTAGAAGAACTCCTTTATTTTTCTGATAAGCTCTTTCAAGGTTTTCCAGTCCTTCTACTTTAAATATCTTTTCAATATTTCCTTTTAAATAAGGTTGTTTGAATATTTCAAAAAAAGTTATGGCAAAATTGATAAATGTTTGTTTTAAAATGCTTTTTAATTCGTTTTTATTTTTTTCGGGAAAAGCTGTTTTTAAGTTATTTAATCCAATCTTTCTTCTTGAGCCCCAGAAAAAATATGCAGTCTGTCCTATTTTTTCGGCTACCATATATAAAAGCTGAACTGGAAGGAGCACTATTAAAAAGCCTATTAATCTATAAAATATATATTTCATTTTTTCTCTTTAATTTTATTTAATATTTGTTTTCTAATTTTTTTATCTTCATCTGTAAAAGCTAATTGATTAAAAATTAGCGCATCTTCCAACCACATTAATTTTTCTTCATCTGATAATTTTGAATATGCTATTAACTTTTCATCATCTAATTCATATAAAAAAAATGAATTATCCATTTTTTATATCCTTAATTTGTTTTAGTAGTTTAATATCATTTATATCCTGTTTTCTACCACTATATTCTTTCATTATTATTAAATCATCTATATTAACTAGATTAACAGGAATTTTATTGATTATTCTAACATCTTTTTTTTTATATGCTACATCAAAATTTAAAGGATGTATCAATAAAATATCTATTTCTTTATAACTAAATTTTTTATTAAAAAAAGATAATGCTTTTAAATTTCTTAACTCTTTCCATTCTGTAATTGTTTTCGAGTTGGAAATATCTTTGGGATTTACAGGTATTCTAGGAATAAAATTCATTTCTTCCAGTAAGTCACATAAAGTATCTACATTTTTTTTATCGGTAGAAATTATAATATCAATATCATTTGTCATTCTTGGAACATTATGAAGGTTTACAGCCAATCCACCAACAATTAAATATTTAATTTTATTTTCATATAATTCTTTTAAAATTTCTAAATAAAACATGTTAAGATTATAGTATTAAATTGATAATGGGTCAAGGATTATTAATATACTGTGTTATTTCATTTATATCAAATTTTTTTATGTAAATATTAAAAATGTTCTACAGCCCTTCTAATATTTTATCCACAATATGATGATGCTCTTTTTCATCATCAACCAGCTTCTTTAAAATTTCTTTATATCTGATTGTTTCAACCTTATCATACAGTTCCTGATAATGATCACGCATATTATCTTCTAAATCACGAATCTGCTTAACAAGCTCTATAAAATCATGTTTAGAGAACATCTCTTTTTTCTCCTTCAATTATTTTCATTAATCTTTTTAAAATATTTTTATGTTTAACACATTCATCTGAAAGTTCGGTTAAATATTTTTTAATTAAATCCTGCTTTTCTTTTGAAAAATTAGTTCTGTCAGAAATAGCATTCAGATGTTTAATTAAAACAGAACCCGCCGTCTCTTCCATTTTAATTCCTTTTTTAATACTCTGTATTAACTGTTGCTTTTCCATAAAAACTCCTTAACCCTTATAACTGATTAATCCATTCATCAATATTTATTTTATTTTCAAGTCTATTATCCTTTATAACACTGCCCTGACTTCTATTTATCGACCAGTCAAGCTCTTTATCAACCTGAAAATAAATAATCCCTGAGAACCCATACCGCGGGGCTTTTTTAACAGCCCGCTTTAACCACTCGGTCTTATCTCCCCCAATTGCTGTTGAGGCGGTTTCAAAAACCATAACAGGTTTTTCCATTGTAATTTTATTTAACTTTCTCAAAGGTTTGCTGAAAATATGTGAAAAACTCTGCCATTTGCTTTCCCAGCCATCTCTTCTAATAAACTGTCCTTCTCCCCAATTGTAACCGTCCAGCCCTAAAATATCAACGTATTCATCACCCGGATAATAATTTTGCATAATATTCCAAGAACTATCTGGAACCGAATCAACATTAGGACAAAATACCCATAAAACATTATGGGCACCATATCTTTTAAATTTATTCCATATATAACGGTACATTTCAATATATTTTAAAGGTGCCTCTTTGTTATAATTATCCTCCTCTACCCCCCAGTGATATTTTTGAAGATTCATTTCATGCGCGAATCTAAGCATTACAGGAAAATTAAGTTTTTTTATTATAAGGGCAAAATCCTGAATATAAGAATCATAATCACCGTTTAAAATCTCATCATATTTTACGTTGATTTTTTCATCTTCAATATAGTACATAGGCTCCCAGGTAATACACGGGGTAGCCCCCACCTCTTTAACTGCTTCAAGTGTATTTTTAGAAAGCTGTATATTATTTTTAAATTCTTTATCAGGCCACTGAAGGAAAAAATTAATTATTTCAGGAGTCATCCTTAGTCTTTGAATTTCCTTGTTAATTCTTGAAGTTTCAAGTGGATAACCCTCAAGCGCAAGACCGAAATAAAAATTATCAACCGGCTTTCTTTTTAAACTGAAATAATAAAAAGCTCCTGCCAGGAGGACAAAAACAAGTAAAAAAATCAGGCATTTTTTAATATTATTCATTTAATTTCACCTTCTGTATTAAAATAAAAAATAAAACTTAATATAAACACGTGATATAAGCACCAGAAAACACTTATCATAATAGACCAGTTAACACTTGCATCAAAAACCATTTTATTAATTCCCCAGATAACCGCAGAAAAATTAATACAAATAAAAAGAACCTGTACCCATAATTTTTTATAGGAAATAATATTGCTGCCCTCTTTTGGTGTCACCCCGAATGAGCCTTTTATTCCAAGCAGGGCAAGGGTTACCGCCTTAATATATACAGGAAAAGTTATTATTGTAAGAAACTGTCCAATAATAAGCTCTTTTGCCTTGTAATTTCTTGTCTGCAGAGTAGAGAAAAAAATTACCAATGTGGAAATAATATATGGGGTGAAAATAAGCAGATATATTTCTGGCGTGGCAAAAAAGGACGGCCTGTTGAAAAAAATATATAAAATAGGCCCAGTAATCAGAGTTAAAACAACATATCCCACCATATAGTAGGTGCTTGATAGAAAATATTCCCACCATAATCTAGGTCTTAACTTAAAGGGGTTTTTTAAAAAAGTTAACAAAATAGTCCAGAACATGCCAACCGTTCCTAAAGCCCATCTGAACTGCTGCTTAAAATATCCTCCCATATCCTCGGGACCCATTCCAAAAGCACCTGTTTTATTATAAAATTTTGAGTTCCATCCATTAATATGTAGTTTTAAAGAAGTAGCAAAATCCTCAGTAACAGAAGACTCATCCATTCCACCAACATCGTTTAAAGCTTCTCTTCTGAATAAAACATTTGTGCCACAGCAGAACATAGCTCCCTCTTCACCTTTTCCCTCTGAAATATACTCAAAAAAAACAACCTGTTGAAGACCAGCAGCTTTTGCAATTTTATTTTTTTCAAAATTTGTATAATACTGCGGTGTCTGAACAAAAGCTGTTTTTTCATCCTCAAACATCATCTGCACAAGAGGCTCTAAAAAATTCGGAAAAGCCTGCATATCAGCATCAAAAATACCTATATATTCTTCAGTTTCCAACTCTTTTTTATCAGAAAAATTTAAAAGTTTAAAATCAGGATTTTTATCTCCCTTTTTATAGGCTAAAAAATCATTAATAATACCAGCCTTGGCGCCACGCCATTTTCTTCTGAATAAATTTATTTCAAGATTCTCACATAATTCTTCAATATCTTTTTTATATTTATCCCTTTCTTTTTCATTTTTCCAGGAATTATCATATTTTGTATCATCCAGAAGATAAACATTAACGTTTGAATAAGTTAAATTAACCAGACAGATTAAAGTTTCCTCAAGCAGTGGCAGGGGCTCTTTAAACGAGGCAACACAAACTGCAACTGGTGGATTTTCAGTTAAATCCGGCTTTTCTCTTTTCCGTCCAAGAGAAGAATGAGTCTTTTTTACAACGCTGATAATTTCATTAAAATATCCAACACCATGAATTAGAAGAAATAACTCAGCCAGCAAAAAAAGTGTGCCAAATATTATATCAAAAGTATTCTGGGCAAACATTACAAAATAATAAGTTCTTCCAATTACATATATTAATAGCAGAACAACTGCAAGAAAAATTAAAAAAAGAAGATTCCCATAATTTATATTTTTTTTCAAAACTACCACCCTGAATAATAATTATAAAAAACAGATACCTTTGAATAACGCCAGTCACTTGAATCCTGGAAATAACCCTGGATAAAAAGTTCAGATTTTTTATTTAAAGGATAACTGTATTCTGCGCTTAATATAAAAGCTGTGTTGTTATCTGAGTTAAAACTACCACCAATTTTAATATCAAAATAACTATCTGGAGACTCATAAATTAATTTTTCGGACAAATCATGATTAATATTAAAAAGCAGACTCAATTCACTGTGATTTTGCGGTGTCCAGTAGGGATAGGTAATATCTGTTGTATCACCAGCCGGGTTGTAAGTGAAAATATTCTGTTTTGTTGTATCAGCATAAAAATATGAAAAAATCAGCTGTCTTGTATAGGGATGAAATTTTAGAATATAGTTTGTGTTAAAATATGCCTCTTTTTTATAGTTATCATCGCTGAAATCGGCATAAGAAACTTCAAAATTAATATCCTGTTTATTATTCAAAGCTTTATAAAATCCTGATTTATATTTTTTAGAATAAATTCCCCCGGTTAAACTGAAAAAATTAGACTTTTGAAGATTTTTTGAATATTCAAAAAAAGGATGAAATGAATCATTTTTTTTTGAAGAAATCCTGAAAGTTGCCCCGTCAAAATCATTAACAGAAGAATCATCAAAAATATATTTATTAAAATGTAAATTCCAGTATAAATCCCTGCTTGAACCCCTTAAATCCAAATTATACTTATTAAAATTAAATTCTGTATTATTATTCGAATAGAAATTTTTTCCACTTTCATATGAAAATATAAACAAATTGTTGTTTTTTAAATAATTTTTAAAGGAAAAACCATAAATACTTTGGTTTAAATTAGAAATCCCGTCCCGGCCTTTCTCTTTTGTTTTAACATAATAAGGTTTAAAAGAGGGCGTAGATATTAAATTAATTCTATCATTTGCATATAAAGCAAAGTCATGGTCAGGATAAATATCCAGAATCTGATTGTATATTTTTTTAGAAAAAGTTAAATCCCCGCGCATACTTTTAAGCTGAGCAAAGTCAAACAAAGCTTCAGTATTTTCTGGGAACTCATTAAAGAGCTTTTTATAAAATTTTAAAGCGCTGCTGTATTGACGCAAAATATTATTTTTTTTGGCCTTGTATTCAAGCTCTGCCTCTCTTTTAACGTTTTTATCCTCAAAATCCCGAAGCAGACTGTAGGCAAAATACATATTAGAATAATCCTTTGCCCAGCTCGCAGTTCTTGCAAGCTCAAAAAGCACCTCTGAATTATCCGGATAAAACTCATGAAGCTTTTTATAAATTTTTATACTATCCTTAAATTCACCTGACCAGGCAAGCTCTCTAGCCTGCTGGAGCCTGGCTGAAAAATCAAAATCTAATTCCGGATCTAACTCTAAAGAATAAATTTGAACTGACACAGAATCTGAATCTGAAACAGGCTCAAACTCAAATTCAAAATCAACCTCAAAATCTCTTTCAGGCTCAGGGTCTTTTCCAGAAAAAACGAACTTATAATTATTTTTTATATTACTCTTTTTTAAAAGTAAATTAAAATAATAATTTTTGATAAATTCATCCTCTGGATTATTTTTTAAATATTCCTGAAAACGCTTTAAAAGATTAGGTACAACGCTGAAATCCTCATCCTGTTTGTTGTGAACAACTTTTTTATCTAATTCAGCAGATATTAATTCCTGTTTTTGAACTTCAGTATCTTTTTCAAGAGGAATCTTATTATCAACAGGATTCATCGAGTGATAAACGACAGTAGTAATAAGGGCAATTAAAAATAATAGCCCCGCAAAAAACGTTTTAATCATTTGTATAGACCTGACCTCGCTTTTTTATCACAATTCAAAATATACATGTGCCCCATCGCCTTCGCTATGAGTATTTCCGGTAAATATATTCTGATAACCTGCAGCATTCTGATCATCATTTGGTCCAATGTTATCCTGTGTCCATAAATTATTTAAATCATAATCTCCGTTCTCGTTGAATGTAAGTATATCAATATTTGAACCAATAAAAAGACCACCACCAAAACCATCAATAGCAGAATTTGAATCAAAATTATTGTTTTTAATTCCAAGGTGAGCGCCTCCCTCAACCAAAACAGCTCCACCATTTGAAGAAGCTCTATTATTTTCAAAAGAAGAAGCTTCAATCATTAGCGTAGAAGAAGCAACTCCACCTGCTGAAAAATAAAGAGCGCCGCCGCTACCATTAATTGTATTATTATTAATAAAACTGGAATTTAAAACACCGACATTTTCACTTGAATGAAAATAAACAGCCCCACCAATACCCAAGGCATCCGCGGTTAACTCATTGTCTTTCAACTCACAATTATCAATAAGAATTGATTCAATCTCGCTGAAATACATAGCTCCAGCAGCACCATAACTATCATTGTTCGTTGAATAAGTATTGTTTTCATAAGTAGTGTTTGTAACACTAATACCATCCGTTATATTCAAAGCATAAAGTGCCGTATTAACACCATCATTATTAATAGCTGTATTATTACTGAAAATAGAATCCTTTATAATAAAACCCGAGCCGTCCATACTATTAGAGATGCCAAAAACAGAGCCATCATTTGAATCAAAAGTTACATTATCAACAATAAGTGTTATAGGATTTACTGCTGTATAATTCACAAGTTCGCCTGCATAAATAGCTGAAACTGAAGAAGAAGTATTTTCGCTAAATCTGGAATTAATAATATTTACAGACGAACCTGAAGCAGCGGTTAATGCCGCACCGTAATGCCACCCATCACCAGAATTATTATAAAACTCACATGAAGTAATATTGACAGCAGATTCAGCTATAAAAATAGAACTAGCCTCATCAGATATACCATTTTGAAAGCTTATATAAGAAATTTCTATAGGAGCTTCAACAGCATTTTGCACATTATCAATTGTAATATGCCTTAAACTCTGCTGGGCATCAAAAATAACTTTATTATCAATATGCTGACCAGACTCAATATTATTAAAATCCCAGCCACCACTTAAATTAAAATATTGATTTGCATCCATATTAACCATATCTTCAACACCAGTTTCTTCCCATGTATAGGTCTGGCCAGTAGAATTTCCTTCAAGCCGGACATCAAGCTCCATACCAGTGGTATAAAGAGTGTCAAATATAATACTTGCATCATTAAGGGAAGATACCGGAGAAAGAGGACTTAATCCATCGTTTTCTGTTAAACCATTCTGTGAAGAAACATAAATGACGTTTTCACCATTAGAGACAATAATATCAATATATTTATGATTATCCATAACAACCTCTAATTCAAAAAAATTATCAGTTTGTTCGCCCGCTGAAATAATTTCATCCTCAACAAAATAACAGAAATGATAACCTGGAAGAACTTCGGCCTGAATAAGAACCACCTCATCAGTATCATAACGACCATTCTCATCAGGTTCTGGAGTTAAAGTATAATTTACTCCCAACGGAAGATTCCTGGAAACAAACAAGGAAAAACCATCTATTTCAGAATCGGGTTCATATGGCTCATAATTTTCCTCATAAAAAAACCAGTCATTTTCTTCAACATTTAAAACAGTAGTATTATTTTCTTTAATATTGACAGTTTTTAAAACAATAATTGAAGCATAACCATAATTGTCATCAGGAGTAAAACCAGCAATCAATACATAGTAATTACCCTCATTAATTTCACTTATTTCCGCCCCGTCTCTATGAGGACTATCCGCAGTTATATCAAATTGTTTGCTTATAATCTTATCCTCAAATTCATGAGTTAACTCTTCATATAGATGAAATTCATTCTCATCAGAAATTTCACTTTCAAGCAGTGAACTTTCAATTAAAACCACTTCAACAGTCGCCAGATTAAGCTCTTCTGGAGGAGCAGACATCATTCCATCGGCAGATTTTTTATCAGGCCATTCAACATTCAATGCTAAACCTGTCTGATTATTCTGAATAAATGAATAATCCCCCCCATAAAGTTTCTCATCAACCCTGTTTTGACCACAACCCTGAAAAATCAGAATTACAGAAAAAAAAGCTAAAGCAATAAATATAAAATGTTTTTTCATTTTACCCCCCCAAAAAAAATATAAAAAAATTTTAAACCCCTAATTTAAATAAATAATTCATTAAACAATATATTTATACTAACTTAAAATTTATAATTACTGTAATTCTCTAACTGACTTCGTCTCTGACCATAATCATAATATCCTGCACCTTCGCCTTCAAGAAGTGCAATAAATTTATCCAGTCTATCTTCATTATGAATTTCTTCACCTGCATGATTAAAATAAATCAATTCAAAAGGTCTGAAATCATCTTCACCAGCAAGCACAGCTATATCATCCGGAGAAATATTATTTACCCCCATTGTTTTTGTAACCCGGAAATCAACACCCGGCATCGATTGATAAGGCATTTCCGAGCACACAATATTATTTGAAGAATTTACATCAAATCCAAAATCATAATCCTTACCAAGATAAGAAAAAGCACGTATAAGAACCTGTCTGATATAATCCTCATAAACTTTACCGTTTCTGATAGCGTTTTCTTTTAAACGCAATATAGCAATATCATCAATATGTAAAAAATCAAATAAAGACCTGATAGTCACACCAGGTCTTAACGCCTCAAGAACCTGAGCATCATAATAATAATCAACAGAATTGCCTTCTTTATCAGCCAGACGATAAAGCTGACTATCAATATAATCTTTATCATCTTTTAAAATTGAATTATATAAAACACGGGGTTTTCCAGAATAAATCGCCACATGACCAAAATGCCCCGGAATAAAGGTATCTGTCATTAAAAAACCAGCTTTTTCAATAATTACATCACCAGGCTCTAAAATATTTTCAAGCACAGGCATAATTTCATCCCTGTCAATATAAGGCTCACGATTTTTCTTTAAAGCACCAACACTATTACCAAAAAATTTAGAAAGAGAAATTTTAAAATTGTTAAACCCTCTTACAACATTTTGCCAGTTACCGGAGAAAAAACCAGAAATAGAAGCCCCTATTTTTTCTATAAAATTCATATCCCCAAGTTTTTCTAAAAGCTCTGAACTTTCAAGCTCTGAGATAATATAAAGAAATTCTTCATCCTGGGAATTTATAGCCTCAAGAGAGACCATTCTATCACAATTATTTAAAAACTCTTCTGATTTCTCAAGCAGAAAACTTCTCTGCCCAATACTTGAAGCATCATCCGAAAGCTTGCTGTAGCTTCTTTTAGAATCAAGCTGAGCATATTCTTTTACCATATCAACATATGCCGAATAAGACATCTGAGAAAGTTCATCAAATTTGGATTTAAGAGAACTGTTATTATCAAGTTTTGAGCTTATATCATCAGTTAATTCAAATTGTAAAAGTCTGGAAATAATTGCAAGACCCTGAATTTTTAAAAGCAGAAGTTCTCTATCCTTAGAAGAAAGTCTGTCAAAATCCTTTGGAAAAATTGAACTATCAAAATGCAGAAAATCATCCCAGTTTTTTTTAAGGTTCTTCTGCATTTCATACACCTGAATAAAAATCTTATTAATCTCATCATGCATTTCAAGGTCAATAGCAGCTTTATTATCAATAGCCTGAGAGAAAAAATCAAGCTTTTCAACAACACCCATTTTCTGATTTTTAATAAGCTGATACTCTTTCATCCTTGTTTTAAAAACATGCTGCGAATGAATAAAATCACTTTGAGCATATATTTCAGAACCCATAAAAGATATAAGAGTAAAAGCAATTAGACTAAAAATTAATTTTTTCATATAATCCCCCAGTATAATTTACAATAATTCTTATTATAAAGGATAAAGTGTCAAATATCAATTTTAGAATTGTGGGCCCAGCAATTCTAAATGTAATTTTTTCGTAATGTTTTCATGATTTTGATGTCACCCCGGTAATGTTTTATGCCGGGGTCTAGCTCTTGCTCGGTCACCCCACCCTTACTTTAAAGTTAATACCAGATAAAACCACCAATTCTCAATTTAGCCGAAAATCCTTTAGTGGTCAGGCCTACACACTTTGCTTTTTCGCAAAGTGATGTCGGCGCTGACCCCATCAAATCAAGG
>JBNJGP010000083.1:0-10581 GCA_051747805.1 Candidatus Muiribacteriota bacterium | reverse complement strand
TGCTTTTTCTGAATATACTTCAACAGTTCCGGTTGCATTTAAAAAATCTGTCTGGACAATAATTCTAACACTTTGTCCAACCTGATAATTATCATTTTTATTATCGGAGTCGTTTGTTAATTGTGTTCGAACACTAATAATTTCAGCATTTGCTAAAAAGAATATGCTCAGTAAATATATAAAGATTAAAATATATTTTTTCATAACGGGAAAATCCCCCTGTTTTAATTATAACACATAATAATTAATTACCGGTTGCCTTAATTAATTTGATTATCGGCAAATGAGGGGATGGAATTAATAAAAACAACAGCAATTCTCAATAAAAATAGTAAAGTCTCTGGATACTGGTGTTCACCAGTATGACAAACAAAAAACAAAATCAAAGCTGGATACCGGGTCAAGCCCGTCATGACAACCATATCTGCTTTTATCTGCTTTTATCTGCTTTTTATCTGTCAGCTTTAGCTGACTTTACTGTCGATGATACTCGACTTTACTCGACCTTTGGTCGTTTACTGTTGGCTCTAGCTAACTTTACTGTTTTTAATATTTAGGAAAAATTCAATTTAAATTTTATTCCGTTATATTAAAGTATATATTTACTTAAATCTTTATTTTTAATTATATCTGCTAATTTTTCTTCAACATATTTTCCATCTATATTAATTTTTTTATCAATATCAGGAGCTTCAAAACTTACTTCCTCTAAAAGTTTTTCAAGAATTGTATGAAGCCTTCTTGCTCCAATATTTTCCATTTCGGTATTGGCCCTGCAGGCAAATTCAGCAAGTTTATCAAGGGCATCGTTTTTGAAGTTAAGCTCTATTCCTTCAGTTTTCAGCAAGGCTCTATATTGCTTTATTAAAGCATTTTCAGGCTCTGTTAATATTAATTTAAAATCATTTGTTGTGAGAGAGGATAATTCTACTCTGATTGGAAAGCGTCCCTGAAGCTCTGGTATTAATTCAGAAGGTTTGCTTGAATAAAAAGCACCAGCAGCAATAAACAGAATATGGTCAGTTTTAACAGGTCCGTGTTTTGTAATTACAGTAGAACCTTCAACCAGAGGCAACAAATCACGCTGAACACCTTCTCTTGAAACGTTTGGAGATTTTCCAGCAGAGGTGCCGCCAATTATTTTATCAATTTCATCTAAAAAAATTATTCCTGAAGTTTGAACCCTTTCAATAGCCTCTTTTGTTATCTCGTCCATATCTACAAGTTTATGCGCCTCTTCTTCTTCTAAAATCTCAATAGCGTCTTTTATTTTAACTTTCTGCTTTTTCTTTTTATCGCCACCAAGCAGGCCGCCCATCATACCGCCTAAATTGAACTCTTCCATTCCGGAACCTGAAAAAATTTCAATTACAGGTGAATTTTTAGACTTTTTGACTTCTATTTCAACCAATCTTTCGTCTAATTTACCTTCTTTGAGTAATTTACGGAATTTTTCTCTTGAAACATCAATATTTTCTTTACTATTTTCGGTTTTCTCACTTTTACCCTCATATTCTTCCTGATTTTCCTCCATTACACCGCCTATAAAGTTTCTTGCCTTATCTGCCGCACTTGAAAAAGAATTTTTCTTTGGAAGTAAAATATCAAGTATTCTTTTTTCTGCCATTTTTCTTGCTTTACCTTTAACCGCCTCTGTTTTTATGTTTTTTTCTCTGGAAATTGACAGTTCAACAAGATCCCGGACCATTGATTCAACATCCCGGCCCATATATCCAACTTCAGTATATTTTGTAACTTCAACTTTAATAAATGGAGCTTTAATAAATTTTGAAACTCTTCTGGCTATTTCTGTTTTACCAACACCTGTTGGACCAATCATTATAATGTTTTTTGGCATTATTTCTTCTTTTAATTCGTCCTCGAGCTGTCTTCTTCTATAACGGTTTCTAAGGGCTATAGCAACAGCCTTTTTTGCCTCTTTCTGACCGATTACATATTTATCTAAAATTTCTACTATCTGCTTTGGTATAAGTTCTTCCATTTTTCCTCCTGAATATTAAAAATCAAACTTCCTCAAAGTTAATATTATTATTGGTATATATACAAATTTCTGATGCTACTTTCATTGATTCTGAGGCAATTTTTTTAGCATCAAGGTCTGAATTTCTGCTCAAACTCAATGCGGCAGAATAGGCATACATTCCCCCGGAGCCAATTGCCGCGACATTATGGTCAGGAGATATAACGTCCCCGTTTCCTGAAATTATAATTATTTCATTTTTATCTGCAGCTATCATTAATGCTTCCAGTCTTCTAAGTATTTTATCTGTTCTCCAGTCTTTTGCAAGTTCAACGGCCGACCTTTTAAGCTGACCAGTAAATTTTTCGAGTTTACTTTCAAACTTTTCAAATAGAGTAAAAGCATCTGCGGTAGAACCGGCAAATCCAACCACTATATTCCCATTATATAATTTCCTTAATTTCTTTGTATTATGTTTAAAAACTGTATTTCCAAAAGTAACCTGACCATCACTTGCCAGGCAAATTTTATCGTTTTTCTTTACTGCTAGGACAGTTGTTCCTTTGAACATTTTTTCCTCCTGATTTTAATATAAATTAAAACAATTATAATTCCAAACCCCAATAATAAGAGGGCCGCATTTCTTGAATAACTCTGCACAAGCTCTTTATTATGCCCCACAAAATATCCTATCATTGTTAAAATAATTATCCAGAGACCGCTGCCACATAAAGTATAAAAAGAAAATTTTACCGCATTCATGCGGGCAAGTCCGGCTGGAAAAGATATATACTGTCTGAAAAGTGGAATTAACCACCCGACAAAAGTTCCTATTTCCCCATGTTTCTGTATAAAATTTTCGGTTTTTTTAAATCCTTCTTCAGTAATAAAAAAATATTTCCCGAATTTAAGTATAAATTTTCTGCCTAAAAAAAACGCCAGAAAATAGTTAAAAAGTGCCCCTGCCAGGCTTCCGACAATACCAAATCCAAGTGCGGCATAAAGGTTCATTTTTCCGGTGGCAGCCAGATATCCCGCAGGAGGCATTACAATTTCTGACGGGAAAGGAAAAAAAGAACTTTGCAGAAACATCATAATTGCAATTCCCCAGTACCCGAATCTTTCTACATTTGTAACTATAAAATCAACAATAATTTGTATTATTTCCAATTTTTTTCTCCTTAAAAAAGCTTTTCAGGTAAAGCTGAAAATTTTTCTAATTCTATCAGTGAATATTTTTAAATTCAAGAGAAGAAATATTATATTGACATTAAATTCTCAGGAATTTATTATTTTATTATGAATTTAATACAATTTGCAGAGAAACTTAAAAACTTTAATAATATTTCTTTATATTTTACAGGAGGTTATGTAAGAGATAAGCTTCTTAAAAAATGTCCCCTGGATTATGACATCTGCTCTTCAATGCTACCTGATGATTTAATCAAATTCTGCCGTAATCATAATATTAAATTTATTGAAACAGCAAAAAAATACGGTACTGTTTCTATTATTTTTAATAATAATGTATATGAGCATACAACTTTACGTGAAGATATAAAAACTTTCGGCAGAAAAGCTGAAGTTTCTTTCTCTAATTCTTTAAAAAAAGATTCACTTCGTCGTGATTTCACAATTAATGCTTTGTATATGAATATTTTAACAGGAAAAATTATTGATTTTCATAATGGTTTAAAGGATTTAAAAAATAATCGTCTTCTTTTTATTGGAAACCCCGAACACCGTATTAAGGAAGATTTTCTGCGCATTATAAGATTTTTCAGGTTTTTAAATAACACAGAGTTTTCTTATAATCAGGCTGATTTTATTTCGGTAAATAAATTAATTAAAGGAATAGATATTCTTTCCTTTCAACGTTTAAAAAATGAATTTTTAAAAATTTTCAAATGTGGCTTATCCTCTAGATATAAAAGTATTATTATTGATTTTATTTTTAAGGCTTCACATTATCATCCTTTTTTTAAAATAATTTCTCCTGCTTTTTCAGATAATAATATTAATCACTTTGAAAATCTTTTATTTAAAGTTAATTCAATTCCTTTGAATAATAGAAAAGATTTCTTTTACTGGTTTTTAATTTTAATTTTTTTTAAAAATGAGAGAGTATTTAATAGAAAAGAAAAAATTTTAGACCTTGATAATAAAACTATGAATTTATTTTACTTTTATCAATCTTTTATTTGTTTATTAAAAAATTCAAATAATAAAGAAGTTCTATGGAATTTTTATAATAATTATAAAAACTTATTTGAAGATTATTTTAATCTACTGCAACCTTTTATACTTGCGCTTCAAGATAATGACCTGTACATCGAGGCAAAAGAAAAAATTTTTGAAATTAACGCTAAGTACAAAAAAATTAATAAAAAAGAAATTTTTAATAAATACCAGATTTCTGAGGCCAAAAATAAAATAAAAAAAATGTGTTTAACTTAAAAATCAATAGCACCTGCTGAATAAAATACATTCTGGGCAACTATCATGACGCCAGGTTTTTTTTCAATATCCGGAACAATTTCATGCACTTTTCTAATTAGTTCATTTGCATAATCTTTATCTATTACTGCAACAATTATTCTTGAAAAAAGTTTATAGTCATCAGACCACAAGGCAGAATAAAGGGGGGCTGTATGAAGATAATCACCTGCATTATTGGTTTCGATAACAGATATTGAGCCCTGAACTAATGCTGATAAAAGTTCCAGAAGTTCCGAAAAATAATCTTCGTTCTGCAAAAAAATATGAAAAAGAACCTTTTCATACTTTTTGCTGTCATCATGTTTGTCATCTATCATATATCTGAATTTTTCAATAAGCTCTTTTTTATCTTTTGAATTAAGTAAAGCCTCGAGGTTAGAGCTTGCTTTTAATACTTTAGATATAGATGCCAGGGCCTGAATATGCCGGCTTCTTTCTTTTTCAGGCCCTATTAAAAAGACCGCAATTTTAACTTTTTTACCGTCGGATGAATTGAAATCTATTCCCTCGGGAACAAGTGATATCCCTATTATAAAGTCGTCTATATTTTTTAATCTGCAATGTGGTATTGCTATATGATTACCAAAACCGGTTGACCCTATTTTTTCTCTTTCCATAAAAGCCTGATATAATTCCTGCTCGTCTGTAGTGGATAAAACTTCAGATTTTAACGCTGTTTTTACAATTTCATGAATAAATTCATTTTTATTTCCGGCTTTTGTACCATACTGTACACATTCATCTTTAAAGTTATTTTTTAAAGTCATATTACTTCCTTTTTCAAATTAGAATCCTTTAAGTGGTCAGGCCTTTTAAAGTTCGCTATCGTCAACTTCCTGGAGCCATTTTTCAATATCACCAGCTATTGAATCTATACATCCCCTTTCAAAAGGTACTGTTAAACCAGATTCTTTACAAAGTTCAACAAAAGATTTAGAGCCTCCCATATTGCACAAACTTATATAACTCTTCCATGCCTCAAAATGATTTTTCTGATCTTTCTGCCAGTATTGCAGAGCGCATACCTGAGCCAAGGTATAATCAATATAATAAAAAGGTACGCAGTAAATATGAAGCTGTTTCTGCCATCTACCCCCTTTTTTAAGATAGCTGATTTCTTCATTATCAATATCAGGCATATATTTATTTTCAATTTCTATCCATTTATCTTTTCTTTCTTCTGGTGTTGCTGTTGGATTTTCATATACAAAATGCTGAAATTCATCTACTGCAACTCCATAAGGTAAAAATAAAATTGAATCAGCCAGATGGCTGAATTTATATTTATCTGTGTCTTCTTTAAAGAAATTATCTATCCAGGGCCATGCAAAAAACTCCATACTCATTGAATGTATTTCGCAGGCTTCAAGTGTTGGAAATTTATATTCAGGAATTTCAAAATCTTTACTTCTAAACATTTGAAATGCATGACCTGCCTCATGAGTAAGCACATCAACATCATGAGAAGTCCCGTTGAAATTCGAGAAAATAAAAGGGGCTTTATATTCATCTAAAAATGTACAGTAACCACCGGGTCTTTTACCGCTTCTGGTTGTTAAATCCATCAACTCGTTTTCAATCATGAAATCAAAAAATTCCTTTGTTTCTTGTGACATTTCTGCGTACATATTACGCGCGTTCTCAATCATGAAATTTTCATCGCCTTTTGGTGTTGGATTTCCTGATAAAAACTTAAGAGGTTCATCATAAACTTTCATTTTATCGAGTTTAATTCTTTTTGCCTGTCTTTTTCTTAACTTTACGGCCATTGGAACAATTGTTTCATGAATCTGTTTTCTGTACTGCGCAACCATATCGGCATTATAATCTGAGCGACCCATTCTATCATAGGCTAGTTGAACAAAATTCTTATATCCAAGTTTTATGGCAATTTCAGTTCTTATTTTCACAAGCTCATCATAAATTCTGTCAAGCTCATTGCTGTTTTTTTCAAAAAAGTCCCATACCGCAATATAAGCTTCTTTTCTAATATTTCTACGGGTGTCTTGCATAAAAGGGGTCATTCCCGCAAGATTTCTTTCTTCGCCTTCAAATTGTATTTTAGCATTTGAGGTAAGTTTATTATACTGAGAAACAAGACCGTTTTCTTTCTGTAAAAGTGGTTTTACTTCATCACTGTAAGTTTTCATTTCAAGCTCTGCTATATCAAAAATTCTCTTTCCCCATTTTTTTTCAAGATCTTTCCTGAACTTAGAATTTACAAGGCTGTTATAATATTCTACATTTAATCCCTGGAAGGTAGGAGAAACTTTATCAAAAAAGTCCTTTTCTTTATCATAAAATTCATCATTAGAATTAAGTGAATTTCTTATGCTGGCAATTGTTGACATTGTTGAATAGTGACTAGCCAGCTTATTAATTTTTTTCATTCCTTCATTCTGCTTTTCAAAAGAATCAGCCTCATCAAACTCTTTTAAAGTCTGTCTGTATTCTTTTTCAAGTTTTTCCATATCAGGTCGCTTGTAAACAAAATCTTTGAATTTCATCTATCCTCCTAAATTTTTCTCTTAGTCAGGTACTGCCGTTGGATAAACTTCGGCGCGTGCATTAAATATAAGTACTCTTTCACTTTGCATAAAGTAAACAATTTTCTCTCCATTAACTTTATCACCATTTTCTCTTTCAACATATGCATTACCTACTATTTCAATCCTATCATCTTCTTCATAAAAAACAAGTCTATCTCCATAGGCGATGGAATCAGTACGCTCAACTTTTACATTGCCTACCGCAACAGTTCTTCGTGAAATATTATAATAAGTCAGCTGGTCTGCAAATAATCTATAATCAAGCTTTTCTCTTCCATCCTCTATTGTCATTCTTTCAACTTCAACATTATCCTCAACAACCATACGGTCTTCTTCGTTAAAAATTATAATTCTATTACCTTTAATAGTTGATGAGCCCCGTAATACGTCATGTTCTTCAAAACTTTCTATTATTTCGGGGTTGCCGGTGCATACCGCACGGTCTTCATTCATATAATATACAAGTTTATTACTGGTAAGAACATAATTATCCCGTGTCAGCTTAACATTTATATGGGCCTCCATTATATTCTTTTTAGAATCAACCTTCCCCTGTCCAGCGGTCAGTTGATAGTCGGGGTTATCAACTTTGAAATCTCCTCTGATATGTCTAATATTATCAGAAAATTCCATAACGTTCCCGGTAACAACAGAATTTTTCATAAAATCAGACTGTTCTTCTCCAAATGTAACACCGTTTAACAAACTAATAATAATAAAGGTTAAACAAAGTTTTTTCATATAAAATCCTTTAACTTAATCAAAAATTAATTTTTTCTAATTATTTTAATATTATTTAAAATTCTTGCCTTGCCGAGTTTCAGGTTAGACTCCATTCCCCTTCCAGTTGTTGTCTGCTCTGGTTCATCAATTGTAATACTTGAATATGTATATATTCTCTCCTTTGGAATATCATAAAAAAGTTCATTTGTATAAAAATAAGTATCGGGCTTTTGAAATAAAACAACATTTCCCTCAAAAGTTAATAATGTTCCTGCTCCGTCAAGAGTTGCCTTTTCAGAAGTGATTTCGGCCGTATCACTAACTGTATAAATTTCACCTGAACATTCATAAAGAGAAGCTGAATTTGTAATAGCGTCTCTAATTAACCGGTCCCCGTAAATTTCAGCTGCTTTGCTGTTGCTTTCTTCGTTAAAAGCATGAATGGTACAATCGTTTATTCTGGTTTTAGGCTCCTTGTCAATTTTATGAACAACTTCTGCCCAGTAAAAAACATAAATGAAAAAAAGCAATAAAAATACTGGCATAATAACTTTTAAGAATTTTTTTAAAAAATGCAAAAATTTAATCAAAATATCCCCCATCTATTATGAAACCAGGCCCACTGGTCAGGATATTTTTTTATAATTTCTGAATATTGCCTGTTCATTTTTGTTAAAATCTCGGCTACTTTTTCCTTCTGTTTTTTAGAGGAATCATATTCTAATTTATTAAAAATAACTTTAAGTCTTTTCTTTTTTCTAACTACAAAATATGTCACAATTTCTGCCTTAGCCTTCAGAGCAAAAATTGCAGGTCCTTTTGGAGTGGGCGCAGGTTTACCTAAAAAGTCTATCATATTATTGTTTTCTTTAGATTTCTGGTCGGCAAGTAATATTAATATTTCATTATTTCTTAAACATTTTATTCCTTCAATAAATGAGTTTTTATTATCAATAAGTTTTAATTTATTAAGTCCCCTCAGCTTTCTAATTATTTTATCATAGAGCTCAGATTTTGGTTTACTATAAAGCGCATTAACAGGATAACCTTTTTTCCCAAGATGAGCTCCTACCATTTCCCAGTTCCC
The DNA here is from genome assembly GCA_051747805.1 of Candidatus Muiribacteriota bacterium. Classification (GTDB taxonomy): domain Bacteria; phylum Muiribacteriota; class Muiribacteriia; order Muiribacteriales; family Muiribacteriaceae; genus JBNJGP01. The sequence continues at coordinate 1,742 of JBNJGP010000083.1, read as the reverse complement.
AATATGACCAGTTAATAAAACTACTCCTCTTTTTTTCTGAAGGGCCTCTTTAAGATGATGTTCGCCTTGCACCTCTAAATATTGTTTAACTTTTTTAAAAGGCATAAAAGAAAATTTTATAAATTCAACAAATGTATATCCCATATTTTTAAAAATTTTTTTCATAAGACGTTTTTCATCAGTATTTATACTTACATAGGAAAGATTTGCCATTAATATATTTCTTTCACGTGTTGATGCAAAAAACATAATTTTTGAAATAACCGAAGCAATCCGGTATGAAGTTGAAAAAGAAACTTTTTTAAAAATATCTATAAGAAATAACACAAAACAATATATAATAAATCTTTTTGTTTTTTTTAACTTAATCATAAATAACCTTGTTTTTAAATATACTTAGAAATAACTTTATCATAAATTTTATACTTTTTCAGCATAAATTCAAGGCATTCACGAACCGCACCGTCACCACCACGATAGTTTGAAATAAAATCTGAAATTTCTTTTACCTCTTCACAGGCATCCGCGACAGTCATTTTAAGTCCAGCTTCTTTCATACAGGCTAAATCATTTAAATCATCCCCAATATAGGCTGTTTCCTCATTTTTTATGCTGTACTTATTCTGTAATCTTTTTAGAATTTCAATTTTATTGCTTATACCCTGATATATTTCAGTTATTCCGAGTTCTACAGCACGTCTTTCAGTTATTAGTGATTTACGCCCGGTTATAATTGAGAACTTAATTCCATATTTATTACAACGATATATAAGCATACCGTCTTTTACAGAAAATCTCTTTATTTCTTCACCGTTCGAGGTATAATAAATACCGCCGTCTGTAAGAGTTCCGTCAACATCCATAATAATAAGCTTTATCAAAAAAAACTCCTTATCTCTTTTTCAGCCCTATAAAAAAACCCGCTATAAAAGAACCGCCAAAAGGAAGATTATTTGTAACAACATTTAAAAATTTATGAAAAAAAACACCGGCCTGTTTTTCATCAACCACATCTGCAGTTTGTGCAATTGCGTTCCAGTCAACTGTTATCCATCCTTGAAAGGCCATAATCTGAATTACAATAAAAACAATCCCTAGTAAAATCGCAAATAAACGGGCTACTTTATTTACAGCAAAACCAGTTACAAAACCGATCAAGCCACCAAATCCAAGCATTGCAATGAGTTGCACTAAAAAATTTGAATTTATAATTGAATCTGTGTCATTATTATCAATATTAAAAGTTTCTGCCGACTCGTCGGCGGCAAAACAAAAAATAGTTGCAAATATTAATATCAGTAAAAAAATATTTTTAATTTTCATCTGAAAGCTGTTTTAATCCACCTAAAATACTTTTTAATGCTTCTTTATTTAAAATATAATAACATCGAAGTTTACCTTTTTCTATGTAATCAATAATACCAGCATTTTTTAAAATCGAAAGATGTTGTGATATATTCGCCTGTTTTTTCTTTAAAATTTGTTCGATTTTTGACACACATTTACCCTCGCCCTCAAGAAGTTCCTGTATAATCAACAACCGGGTAGGATGGGCAAGAGCTTTTGCTTTGTCGGAAACTTTTCTCATTATTCCCCCAGTGGAAATTGTAATTTTTTAAGATATTTTAAAACTAAATTCAAATTATTGCAAGTTTTTTAAAAAACTCCCAACAATTCCCAATAAGAATTTTTCTTAATGTTTTTGTGATTTTTTTGTGATTTTATTTCGTAATAAATTTTAA
>JBNJGP010000082.1:0-10986 GCA_051747805.1 Candidatus Muiribacteriota bacterium | reverse complement strand
TTTGCCAGAAGAGCTATAAAAAAAAATAAAAAAACTCTGTTTGTCTGCTTTAACAAAAATATTTCAATATGGATAAAGTCTCAGTTTTGTGAGGATGATTTTCAATATCTGGAAATATCAAATTTACATTCAATGATGCGGAAATTTACAAATTCTGGGTCGATTGATAATGGTGATTCTGAATATTGGACAGAAAAGTTGCCAGAAGAGGCTATAAATGCTTTGCTTGGAAAAAATAATGATGAAGATGACTTATATGATTCTTTGATTATTGACGAGGCACAGGATGTTTTAAGACAACCCTATCTTGATTTTCTTGATCTTTGCCTGAAAGATGGTATTTCTTCTGGTAATTGGTTTATGTTTGGTGATTTTGTTTATCAGAAAATTTATAATTACTCTGATAATATGTCCATAAATGAATTTTTAAATAAAAGTGAACTGAGTGTTCCTGTGTATTATTTGGGGATAAACTGTAGAAATACACCAAGGATAGCTGCATATGCCCCTGTTTTGGGAGGTCTTCAACCTGATTATATAAGAATTTTAAGGGCTGATGATAAAGTCAGGCCTGAATTGCTGTATTTTAAGGAAACAAAGGAGCAGCAAAAATTACTAAAGCAACTTCTGACCAGATTTCAACAAAAAGAAAAATTTAAACCCAGGGATATTGTTGTTTTGTCACCTTTTTCTAATACATCATGTGCATCAAAACTCGAGAAATCAGGTGAAAGCCGGCTAAAATTATTCAGGATCAATGAAGATTATGGGAACAAAGTGAGTTTCAGTACTATCCACTCTTATAAAGGGCTTGAATCACCTGTTGTTATAATAACGGATATCAGAGAAATAAAGGATAAAGAAATGATGAATCTTATTTATGTCGGACTGACAAGAGCTTTGTCAAGACTTGTGATAATAATGCAGGAAAATGTTCGTGAAGATATAAAAAAGCTTCTGGGAGTAACATAATGAGTTCAGAAAGTGATCATATTTCAAACAGAGAAAAATTGATTGAGTTTGTAAAGTCTGAGTTGGTTGGACCATGTCTTAAAGGAAAAGAATTAGACTGTAGTGGTGATATATTATTTGATTCCTGGGAAGATGCTCAGCAGCCATGGATACAAAAGAATAATGGAGATGAAATAATATGGGATTCAACACCTTATAACAGGTATGGGATTGGGGTATTATATCCTCAGGCTGTAAGTAATGAGAGTGAAGAGAATGAGGTTGATGGGGTTACAGATGAGTCAGAGAGTGATTCCGATCATGATAAAGTTAATATTAAATCCATAGGAAAGCGTGATTACGAAACTCTTGATAGTGATGATTTTGATTTATCATTAAGTAATGCAATGAAACCATCAAGTATGGCGATCAGTTTTTTGGTTGAATTACCTGAAAATTCAAAGCTTAAAGTAGATTTTTACGGGGGCATTTATAAAGGGAAAACTGTCAGAATAGCAGGTAGAGAAAGAAAATGGTATCTTCGGCAGAATGTTTCTGAAACAGAGATTCTGGAAAGTGAAGTTTTAAAATCAATGATTTTGGTTAATAATGCTAAAAAAACTTTAAAGAAGGGTTTTGAGATCTCAATTGAAAGTTATTCAAGGCCGGATATATACTCTCCAGGTAAATACAGAGAAAATCGTCGACTTATTACAATATGCCTTGTTAACAGGTCTAAGCCCGGAAATTTAGATTCATGTGATAAAAATGAGATGGTATTATTTCAGGCTGGTTTTAAAATATCTGTATTGGATGGAAGCAGATTTTGTGCTTATCCTGACCAAACATTTGATGAGGAAAATGAACAGGCTTCAGTCAAAAGAGATGAGGAGCTTGAGTCTTTCAGGTTGTTATATAATTCCAGGAAGACATACGCTATAGGTCACGGATGTGCTGCAATATGGAATGATAAAAAAGTTAATGAACCTCCTGACAGTCTTATTGCAGAACCCTTCCCCCAATATGAAACACCAAGTATAACACCTGATATTGAAAAAGATGGTTCAATCTTAAGACTTTCAATGACAAAACTAGCAGGTCTGGAATCAGGTGGAGACAAAGTAATTAATGACTTTATCACTGAATACAGTGACTGGATAGAGTATAGAAAAAAGGATTCAGAGCTTTTAAGCGTCTCTTTAAAGAAAACAGCTTCATTACATTTAAAAAACGCAGAAAGTTGTTTGGAGAGGATTAGGTCTGGACTTGATTTTATCAATGAAGATTCTTTAGCAAGAAAAGCGTTTGAGTTTGCCAATAAAGCTATTTTGATGCAGCAACAGGCGAATACTGAAAAAAGAGTATATAGCTATGATAAAGAGCAAAATAGGAAGGTTTTTAAGCCTGAATTTAAAAAACTATTATTAGATAATTTAAAAAAAAATACAGGCTACTGGCGCCCTTTTCAGATAGGGTTTATTTTATCCTCTTTAAGATCTTCAGTTTTAGATTGTCCGGAAAGAGAAGATGTTGATTTAATCTGGTTTCCCACAGGTGGTGGGAAGACAGAAGCTTATCTGGGACTGGCTGCATTTGTTATGTTTTATAAAAGACTGGTTGATAAAAATGACGATGGTGTAAATGTCATTATGAGATATACATTGAGGTTGTTAACCACGCAACAGTTTCAGAGGGCTTCAAGATTAATATGCGCCATGGAGGAGATAAGAAAAGAAAATAATGAGCTAGGACAAACACCTTACTCAATAGGAATATGGGTTGGAAGTGCAAATACTCCGAATAATAATCAGTATGCCCATGAGTCATTTAAAAAATTAAAAAAGGAAAAAAATGCAGAGAATCCTTTTGTTATAAGACAATGTCCGTGGTGCGGTGCTGAAATGGGTACTCACATCAAGCAAAAGTTAGGCAATGGCGTTTTGGGATACGCATATAAAAATTCAACTATACAATTTGAATGTCCTGATAAAGAATGCAGTTTTAACAAATTTTTACCAATCTATGTAATTGATGAAGAAATTTATAAAAAAAAGCCGTCTCTTATTATAGGCACAGTGGACAAGTTTGCACAGCTGGCCTGGAAACCTGAAGCAGGATCTATCTTTGGTATCGATGACGAAGGATATTCAGAAAAGAAACCACCTGGGTTGATTATACAGGATGAGCTTCATCTTATTTCGGGGCCGCTTGGAACTATGGTTGGTTTATATGAAACTGTTATAGAAGATCTTTGCTGTGTAAAAAATGAAGGCAAAAAAATAAAGCCGAAAATTGTATGTTCCACAGCCACAATAAAAAACTACAGGGAGCAGGTAAAAGCTTTATTTGCAAGAGAAAAAAGTAATATCTTTCCTCCTCCGGGTTTGGATGCAGGGGATTCCTTTTTTGCTAAGTATGCAACAGATGCAAAAGGAGATCTTTTGCCAGGCAGAAAATACCTTGGCATATATGCCCCTGGATTGTCTTCCATGCAGACTTTACAGGTTAGGTTCTTTAGTGCGTTGCTTCAGGGTGTGTTACTTTTTGATCAACCTGAAGAAAAGGATCCATGGTGGACATTAATGCTTTTTTATAACAGTATAAGGGAACTTGGAGGAGCTCTTTCTCTTATCCAATCAGATATCCCAGGGAATATCAAAAGTGTTAATAAGAGACATGGTTTTAATAAAGATGAGAAAAGATATCTTAATAATGTCAGAGAATTAACAAGCAGGATGACTAATAATGATGTTCCAAAGGCACTTGAAGAGCTTGAAAAAAAGTATATAAGGAAAAATTCAAAAAGTGTTGACGTCTGTCTCGCTTCAAGCATAATCGAAGTTGGCATAGATGTTGACAGACTTTCTTTGATGTCTGTAATCGGTCAGCCTAAATCTGTATCTCAGTATATACAGGTTACTGGTAGAGTCGGAAGGAAATGGTGGGAAAAACCAGGTCTTGTGGGAACTTTATTCAGTAGTTCTAAGCCTAGAGACAGATCATATTTTGAAAAATTTCAGAGCGTACACAGCCAGATGTACGCACAGGTTGAGCCAACAAGTATAACACCTTTTTCAGCACCTGTAATAGACAGAGCCCTTCATGCTTTACTTGCGGTTTATTTAAGAATAATGGGAGATAAAACTTCTTCTGTTGAAGCTGATAATCTGGATGATTCTTTATTTAATAGTTTTAGTGGCTTAATTTTAGAAAGAGTAAGCGTTGTAGATAAAAGTCAGTCTGATTATGTGATAAAAAAACTAAATAAATTATATAATCAGATGAAAACATGGGATAAAAAATGGTGGTATAAGGATGTTGAAAAAGCAGATAGTTTGTTAGGAAGATATGAATCTTGGTTAACAGAAAACTCTGAAAAAAATTTTTCATGGATAACTCCTACGTCCATGAGAAATGTAGATGCAGAGTGTCAGATGGATATCACAAATATGTATAATTATGAAGAAGGTGAATAATGTCAGAAAGAGGCCCTGTCAGACAGGCACAGGTAATCACCCCTTTTGGACCGGGTTCTATACATACTGATCGTTATAGAGTTTCTCTTATTTGTTGCGGTCTGGATTACTGGTTTAAGGGGTTGCCTGATGATGTTGAGGAATACAGAATTAAAGATGAGTGGAGACTTAACAGATATCTTCAGGTAAAAGAGTTAAGGTTACCACCTGACTACAGACGCAGAAATCAAGGGATAAAACCATCTAATCCGGGCAAAACAATTCCTTTTTTGAGATTTCCCACTTGGCATTATTGTATCGGTTGCGGAAAAATGAAAAAAACTTCTATGACATATCAGGGAAGAAGTAATGAGTTGGAATGCCCGGACTGTGGGGAAAAAAAAATGGTACAGGTCCGTTTTATTTCTGTTTGTGAAGAAGGTCATATAATGGAATTTCCCTGGAATGAATGGGCTCATCAGTTAATGAAACCATCCTGTAATGGTGATGATTTATACCTCTACGAAACCTCAGGTAATACGCTCGGCAGTATATTCGTTAAGTGTAAAAAATGTAACAGTAAACATAGCCTCGAAGGTATTACTTATGGAAATTTAAGTATAAAAAGTGATAAATTTAAATGTCAAGGGGTACAAATATGGAATAGTGATGACAAAGGTAGTGGTTGCGGAAATAATATAAGAGGGGCTTTACGAAATGCATCAAATATTTATTTTCCTAAAGTTTTTAGTTCAATTTTTATACCTAAACTTCTGAAAGAATCAAAAAAAACAGATCCTTTATTATCGGAATTAATTGTCAGATTTGAAAAGCCGTCAATAAGTGAAACAATTGAGTTATTGATAGACATTTTTAGTGATGAATCATCGGAAATGAAAACAAAAAAAATTTTAAAAGCTCTAAAAAAAGATGAACTTGGTTTTAGTTATTATGAAGATGACTTATTGTGCAGAGGAATAGCTGAATATTTTAAGCTTTTAGGTGAAAAAGAAGGTAAAACAGAGAAAGAAAGCTGTTTTGATGAAACAGACTTCAGACTTGAAGAATATAAAAGTATTTGTCAGGAATGGGATTTACCAGAGCTTAAATCAAAAAAAGCTGATCTGAAAAAATATTCATTAAAAGTTCAGGATTATTTTTCCAATATAATGTTGATTGAAAAACTTCGGGAGACAAGAGCTTTTCTTGGATTTTCCCGTTTAGCTCCACCTGTAGATTTTGAAATAGATGAAGATAAGCTGTGGCTTAATCCTCCTGATAAGGAAAATTTATGGCTTCCGGGTGTGAAAGTTTATGGAGAAGGTCTATTTTTTGAATTCAGAAAAGAAAAAATAAAAGATTGGATTTCTGGTTCTGGTAAAAGTGAAATTGCCAAGCGTCTTAAAATTCTTAATAAAAATTCCGAAAAGCTAAGATGTTATGAGCAAGAAAACAAAATTCATCCCGTAATGGTTATGATTCATACTTTTTCACATCTGCTTATGAATCAGCTAACTTATCAATGTGGGTACAGTTCTGCAGCATTAAGAGAGAGACTTTACTTCTCATTTGATAAAGATAATTTTGTGGCAGGTTTACTTATTTATACAGCTTCAGGAGATTCCGAAGGCACTTTTGGCGGGCTTGTGAGAATGGGAAAAACAGAACTCTTTGAACCCCTTTTGAAAAAAACTATGGAAAATGCATACTGGTGTTCTGCGGATCCTGTTTGTATGGAAATGGGTAAATCAGGCCAGGGACCTGAATCATGCAATCTTGCAGCGTGCCATAACTGTGCTCTCGTACCTGAAACTGCCTGTGAAATGCGAAATCGTTTTCTGGATCGTGGTCTGGTTACCGGTACTTTTGAAAATACTGAGACAGGTTTCTTTAATAAATTTCTGGAGTAAATCAGGAGTTGCGATATGTATGATGGTAAATCTATAGATAGTTTTTTGTCAGATATTAATAATGAAATCAGAGGTTTGGTTGCTAATGATTCTGGCTTGAACTGGGACAGTTGCTTTGCAGAAATTTTGATTGAATATTTAACAGAGGCTGCAGAGATTGATGATGGTGAAGTTTTTGAACATAAGAGAAAAGGTATCAAAATTAACGGTTATAGCTATGGTTCAGATAAGGACTCTCTTGATCTGTTTATTGTTATTTGCTCCGGGAAAGAACCTTCTCAATCAATCAGTCAGAAAAAGATTGAAAGTGAATTTCAAAAAGCAGAAAATTTTTTTAAAAAATGCCGAAATGGAGGGTACTTTAATTTAATAGAAGAAAGTTCTCCTGTTCTTGATCTGGCTTTATTAATTCATGAAAGAAGGAACTTGCTTAAAAATGTGCGTTTTTTTCTTTTTACAGACTGCAGAAGCAAGCCTTTGACTATTCCTGTGAAAAAAACAGATAGTTTAACTATTTCATATAACATATGGGACATCAACCGATTATATCAGATGCTAAGCTCTGGTAAAAAAAGAGAACCAATTGAAATAGATTTTGTTAAAGAATTTTCTCATATGATTCCATGTCTTGAAACAGGTGATAACAATCCAGACTATAAGACTGTACTTGCTGTGTTTCATGCTAAAATACTTTCAGACCTTTATGAAAGATATGGTGCAAGATTGTTGGAGCGAAATGTAAGATCTTTTTTACAGGCAAGGGGGAATGTGAATAAGGGGATAAGGCGTACATTAAATACAAAACCTGAAATGTTTCTTGCTTTTAACAACGGTATAACCGGTACAGCAGAAGATATAAAATTTGAGAAAACCGGCAGCGGGATATTTATAAGGTATCTAAAGGATTTTCAGATAGTAAACGGTGGGCAGACAACAGCTTCCTTATACCATACTGCCAAAAAGGATAAAGTTGAACTTACCGGTGCTTTTGTTCAGGCTAAAATATGTATTGTCAACAATAAAGATAAGGTTAGTGAAATTGTGCCTCTTATTTCAAAATTTTCAAATAGTCAGAATAAAGTTAATGATGCAGATTTTTATGCAAACGATCCATTTCATATAAAAGTAGAAGAAATGTCAAGAAGCATCTGGGCTCCTCCTTTACCAGGTAGTAACCAACAGACCCATTGGTTTTATGAGCGGGCACGCGGGCAATACAATGATGAAAAATCTAAGCTTACACCGGCCCAAAAGAAAAAGTTTTCAGCAGAAAATCCTTCAAAACAAAAAATAACAAAAACAGATTTGGCAAAGTTTGAAAATACATGGGAACAATTGCCATGGATAGTAAGTCTTGGAGCTCAGAAAAACTTTAGGGATTTTACGTTGCGTTTAGCTGAAAAAAAGTCAATTAAAGCGGATGATATTTATTTTAAAAATTTAATTGCAAAGGGTATTCTTTTTAAAGAAACAGAAAAACTAGTTTCTGCACAAAAGTTTGGAGGTTACAGGGCTAATATAGTTACATATGCTATTGCTCTTCTTTCTTATAAAACAGACCAGGCAATAAATTTTGATAAGGTTTGGAAGAATCAAACCTTATCTGCAAACTTATCTGAAGTAATAAAAAAAATATCTCATATCGTTCATTCGCATATTACAAGTCCACCAGGTGGAAGAAATATTACAGAATGGTGTAAGAAAGAAGATTGTTGGAATCAGTTAAAAGCAAAAAAAATGCCATCAGTTGTAAAGTTTTTTAATGATAATGAGACTGATTTATTCGATAGCTACATAAAAAATTTATCTGTGAATCAGGATGAGGAAATTCAAATTATATAAGAGCTTATTTCTATGCCCCTGCCCAAAATTGATCATTCAATGTGGGCTAAGTAGTCAGATAGCTATAAATTATTACAGGTCCTGATTTATAAAAATATAGGTAATGATATAAAAGAGGCAGGATTTTTCTTATAAGCAAACAATTGAATGAAAAGAAATAATAGCAAAAGCGAGATAGTTTATTTAACAGAAAAAAATAGATTGATTCTATTTTAATATTTAATTAAAAAGTTTTTTTGTAGTTTTAGGTGCTTTTTCGTTTATTAAAAATGAGTTTTGAAATTTATATGGAAGGTAAAAGAATAGATGGTTGATGTTCATGATAAAAATACCAGAAGTTATAACATGAGCAGAATTAAAGGTAAGGATACGAAGCCTGAACTAATTGTTCGCAAATATCTTCATTCCAAAGGATTCAGATTTCGTTTACATGAAAAAAAATTACCAGGTAGGCCAGATATTGTTTTACCAAAATATAAAACCACTATTCATGTTCATGGTTGTTTTTGGCATGGTCATGAAGGGTGTAAACATTTTGTAGTACCAAAAAATAAACATAAATGGTGGGCGGAAAAGATAAACAGAACAATTGAAAGAGATAAAGAAAATTATTTACTTTTGAAAAAATTGGGTTGGAAAAATATCTTAGTATGGGAATGTGAATTAAAAAATAATAATGTGGATATTACATTACAAAATTTATATGAAAAAATTATATGTCAGAGTTTAAAAAAATACCCGTAATTGATTTATTTGCGGGGCCCGGAGGTTTGGGAGAGGGCTTTTCTTCTGTAATAAAAAATGATGAAAGAGTTTTTGATATAAAGCTATCTATAGAAAAAGACTTCTATGCTTATCAAACTCTTAAATTAAGAAGTTTTTTTAGAAAATTTCCTTTAGGTAAAGCTCCGGATAAATATTATGATGTTCTTGAATCTGTAGATAATAAAACAAGAGATAATATCAAAACTGAATTATTTCGAACCTATAGGTATGAGGCAGAAGCTGTTGAAAAGGAATCATTTCTGAAAGAACTTTCTTCAAACCCAAAAGTTACTAAACTAGTAGATGAAAAAATTCAGGCTTGCATAAAATCTAATCAACATTGGGTTCTTATTGGAGGACCTCCATGCCAAGCCTATTCATTAGCAGGCCGGTCAAGGGTTGGAGGAATTGATCCTGATGACATTCGAGTATATCTTTATAAAGAGTATCTTAGAATTATTGCCGTACATAAACCTACATTTTTTGTTATGGAAAATGTTAAAGGATTATTGTCTGCTAAAGTTAAAGGGGAAAGTCTTTTTTCACTTATTTTAAACGATTTAAGACAGCCAGCTTTAGCTTTTAAAAACATAACATCTTCATATTATAAGGTTTTTTCACTTGTAAAAGAACCGGTAGAGTATGACGAAAATGGTTTTCCTGTTTACAGTTCTGATAATGATTATTTGATAAAATCAGAATGTTACGGAGTGCCTCAGAAAAGGCACAGGGTTATTCTTTTGGGGGTAAGAGCAGATATACAAATTGAGCCTGATAAACTTTTAGAAAAAAAGCAAAATATTCCTATAAAAGAGGTTATTGAAGATTTACCAGCAATAAGGAGTGGTTTAAATAGAACTTTTGATAAAAGTATATTTAAAGATGGTAAAAAGAAGAGAATTTATAAAAAAATTAACAATACAGACTCGGAATGGTTACAATACGTTAATTCGTTTAGAAAAGAAATTATGAGCTGGAATGAATTTGCTAAAAAACATTATAATGATCTCATTAAGTTACCCAAGTACGGTACTGGTGGAGAATTTGTACGAATCTATGGAAGGAAACCTCAAAATAGTATTTTAGGTTCATGGTTTTTAGATGATAAATTAAAAGGAGTATGTAATCATCAGTCAAGAACCCATTTGGTTGAGGATTTGAAAAGGTATATGTTTAGCAGTATGTTTGCTTCTGCTTATGATAGGTTTCCAAAGTTGAATGAGTATAAAAAGTTTAGCTCTGATTTAATGCCTGATCATAGTAATTCTAATACAGGAAACTTTGCTGATAGATTCAGGGTTCAGATTTCTGGTAGTCCAGCATCAACAATAACAAGTCATATCTCAAAAGATGGGCATTATTTTATCCATTACGATCCTGATCAATGCCGAAGTTTAACAGTAAGAGAGGCAGCCAGAATACAGACGTTTCCTGATAATTATATTTTTTGCGGTCCAAGAACTGCACAATATCAACAGGTTGGTAATGCTGTACCTCCATATTTAGCTTATCAAATTGCAAAAATTATTTTTAGTGCTATTGAGAAAACATATTAATTTATCAAAAGTTTTTCATTTAAACTTAGATACTAAAAAATTAATTTGTGTTCTTCCACCTAATGCTCCCTGCCTTTGTAATAATTTAAGGTGTGCAAGAATTATGATACAGAATTCAGTCAAAGCATCTGCCGGGACTGCAATGAAAAGTTTTATTTCAAAATAAACAGCAGATATTCACAGCTGTTTTGAATTAAAAAGAAGTGAAGCTTTAACAAAAATTGAAAATAATGAAATAGATATTTTATTTACAGTCGATTTTACTGTTGTCCAAAATAATTTTATTTAAATCGTAAGTAAGCGCTTAATGAATCCCATCTTCCAAAATGAACCAAGAAATTCCAAAATACAAGCTACGTAAAACTAAAACATATAGAATTGTAAATTGTAAAAATGAAATCAGAAGCTAACCACTGAAAAAAGATGTAAAAGCCATCTGCACCGCAGGCCTGGTGTATTCCATTCTGCTGATTCTGTTTTTGCTTAAAATACCTATAAGTCCCTCAC
>JBNJGP010000081.1:0-11347 GCA_051747805.1 Candidatus Muiribacteriota bacterium | reverse complement strand
AACTGTCAGCTTTTGCTGACTTTACTCGACCTTCGGTCGTTTACTGTTGGTTTAAGCCAACTTTACTGTTTTATAATTGTTTACAGGTTAAAATTTCTATTTTTTGCTAAACTCAAATTAAGAATTAAGAATTAAAAATGACAGATTAGAAGCAGAAAATAGCAATTAATAATTCATAATGAAAAATGAATGAAATACTATAATAATTGAATAAGAAAAATTTTAGTTTTATAGGCTTATAATCATTTTTTAAAAAAAGGGTGGAAATATTCTTTTAAATTTACAATTTGTTCATCGTTTATAGTTGAGGTTATAAAGAAATTAAAACAATCCAATTTTACTAATGCGTTCAGATGGGCGTCGTTTTCAATTCCCATTCCACGTAATCTGTTAATAAAACTTAGATTTATTTCAGATATTTGTTTGTATATTTCAAGAAGACCTTTTAAATCCCATTCAGGAGTGAGTCCTTCAGTTTTTCTAAAATATTGTCCCAGTAGATAATTAGACAAAACTCTAATAATTGTTTCTTTTGATGTGGCAAAAGGCAAATGGGTAAAAACCATGGGTCTAAGCATATTAAGAGGTTTGCATCCAGAGGTTGTCATTATAATACCAAAAAGTGAACTTAATCCATCTGCCATTGGTATTTTTTTATATATGTTTCTTTCTTTGGTTATAATTTCTAATTTAATTTCTTTATATGAAATATATTTAGAAAATTCTTTAATTAAAGGAGCAATGTTACGTGCTATTGGACAATATTCACTATTATTTTTATCAAGGCCGCAGACTGAACATTTTTTGTTATTTAGTTTTGCCCAGTCAGGGGGATTAGTATTATAATCATTAATGTATTCTAGACTAGGTTCTCGAAGTTTGATTTCAACTTCTTTTGATTTATTTTTTTCTATATTGAATTTATATATTATTTTTTTCAAATTATTCTCCGTTTTTAGAGTAATTCTAAATTTCTTAGAAAATGCAAATTAAACATGTGAAATTTTTATTATATTAGAAATTATACAATTTTTTTTTGTAAAAAACAAGGATGTAGGGTTTGCAATAGCAATTATCAATAAGAATTTTTAACTTGTAGACACTTAAACAAAAGCATTTGTTGTTAACGCAAGCAAAGCTTGCTCTAAACGTGAGTGAAACGAGCTCTACACGTGCTATAAGCACTCTGTTCGCTGCGAAAAGCAGCTCTCACATTATTACTTGGTCGGTAGACCATTTACTATCACCTTTAGGTGATTTTACTAAGCAGAAAGCTTTTTACTTTTATGTCGGCCTGACCACATCAAATCAAGGATTTTCTCTATTTTCACTGAGAATTGCTGGACTTCTTTTGTAATATTTTCATTTTCATTTTTTTTATGATAAAATATTTTTATGAAAAAGAAAACTGATATTAATAAAGCACTTTTTACGGCAAGAGAATATCAGCTTAAATTTCCTGAAAAACTCTTTATAATCGGGGTTCAAGGACATTTCTTTAATCCTGAAACAGAAATTTGTGAAGAATTTTCTTTTTATTATGCACATAATAATATTATTTATCAATGCGATAATGCTTATAAAACCCCAAATAATGATATAGATTTTGTAAGAGAGTATAAAGTTTATAATCTTTTAAATATTTATCCTGAGGCTGAATATATTGAAATTCCTCTTAATGAAAACGTTAAAATTAATGATGATGATAAAATTTTTTCTAAATATTTTTGCAAAATTCCTGTATTTAAAAAATTGCATCAGAACCTGTTAAATCCGCAGGGAAGATTAATCCTGCATCTGGATAATTATTATATTGAAAATTCAGAGCTTTTTTTTGATGCGGGGTTTGAACAATATGGACAGTATTTTTATGATTATCTGGAAGAAAATTTTGAGCCGAATCTAATTTTTTTAAGAAAGAGTTATGTCAGGTTTCTGAAAAATAATAATCTTAATAAGGCTCTGGAAAAATTAATGAAAATTGAAAAACTCTTTGTTTTGAATGAATTTGATTTATCTAATTTTGGTTATATTTATAAAATGAAAGAAGAATTTAAAAAAGCCTGTTATTATTATAAAAAAATTGATTTTTCCAAAAAGCAGAATGAATATTTATTCAACGACTATCTTTACTGTCTTGAAATGACCAGTGATATAGGAGAATTCAAAAGAATTAAAAACCTTAAAGAAAAATTTTATTCGGGAGAATAAGCTTGAACTTAATTTCAAATCATCCTGATTATCAAAATTTTAATTTTAACATTAAAGGGATAAAAAAAGAGGGTAATACAATTTTTGTTGATGGATATCCCGAAAGACAGTGCTATTACTTTCATGACGGCAAATACTTTTTTATAAGCGATAATATTAGATTTCTTCGAAAAATTGCAAAAACTGGAATTTCTTTAAATGGAATTATTCAACTTGCGGTTTTTCAGGCAAATCTTTATCCCTACAGTATATTTGAAAGTATCACCCCTTTACCCCTTAATTCAAAGGTTTATATTTTAAATGATGAAATAAAAGTAGAGAGGGTTTGCAAAAGTAATAATAAATTATTAAAAATACGGGAATTAATATATCGTTTAGATAAAGTTTTTATAAATGATCTTAAAAATACTGGGAATAAACCTTATCACATGTATTCAGGTGGTGTTGATTCTTCAATAACATTTTATTTTTTAAAAGAGAAAGAAACTATTGCCGGCTCGTCTATTTATACTAAAAATGATTTAAAAGATGTCAGCTCCGGAATGAAATTTTTTAATGGTTTCAAAGAGTTTAAGCAAAATCTAATTTATCTTGACCCCAGAATTTATTTAGAAACACTCAGGAATTATAATTATTTTAATCCGTATGTATGTCCTGGAACTATTGATGATTTGTTTCATTGTCAGGACGCATTAAAACTTGGATGTTCTTCGATAGTTAATGGTCACGGCTCAGATGAACTTACTGCAGCCTATCTATTTGAGGAAAAAAACAATATGAAAGATGTTGATTATTATTTAAATAAATATTCAATGTTTAAACTTGGATTTTTAAAAAATTTATTCCCTGTCGAGACTATATGGGATACAATTGAAAATACTATGAAGCCATTTGATTATGAAAGTTTAAAAGGTAAAATTCAATGGGTAAATGAGTTTCATCAGGTGCCACTTCAACTTTCACTGATGGAAAACAATTCCAGGTTAACAAGTCAAATTAATCGATATATGCCTTTTTCCAGCCGACAATTTTTTAAAACAGTGCTTTCAATGCCAGAAGACCTTATTGCAAATAACGGTATTGCTGAATATTCCCTTAGATTATGGGGTAGGAATTTTTTGCCTGTACGATTATGGGCTAAAGAAAAAAAAACATTTGAGGTGGATCAGAATTTTATTTTAAAAAAAGAAAAAGATTTAGTAAACATGATTTTTTATGAAAAAATTAAAAAAATTAAAAATTTGTTTCAAGCTGTAGATAATGATGTTTTATTTCAAAAATTCGATTCATTATTTGCGCATGAAAAAATAAATTTTTTATTATATATTTCAATGTTAAATGATTTTTATGGTTCTATGGAGGTTTAATGTTTAAATTCAAAGTTTATTTTATTATTTTTTTAATGGTGTGCAGTTTTTTAGTATCAGCCCAAACTCCTTATGTTACCCATTCTACTGAGGGGTTAATTTCCAGTAATCAGGCTATTGTAATAAGATTTTCAGAGCCCGTAAATATTGAAGTTGATTCTAAAAAACCAGAGCAGTTAATAACTGTTTATCCGCGGGTAAACGGTTCTATTGAAAAAATTAATATGCAAACGCTGGCCTTTATTCCTGATTTGAAATTTAAAAATGGTCAGACTTACTCGTATCAGGTTAATCTTCAGAATATTTTTGGAGATAATTCATTAAAACAATATACTAATAACTTCATTATACCTGAAAATAAAATTAACGTTTTTAACTGGGAAATTCTTCCCGCCTCTGGACACAAAAAGCTTTCTGATGCTTTTTTGAACGTGGATAATCTTCAATTTCTGAGATTTCATTTAAAATTTGATTCAAAAATCGATGTAAAATCGCTTTTAAATAATTTATTTATAAAATATGACAGCAGAAATTTAAAGTTTTTTGTAAAAGAAAATAAAAATGATAAGGAATTTATTATTGATTCAGAAACTATCAAAAAAACAGGTGAGACTAAAGATTTTTCCTTTACAATTGAAAATCAAAATTTAAATATTTTAGAAGATTTCTCACGTAATTTATCACTACCTGGTGATAAAGAGGTTAAAGTTATTAATATTTCTCATACTTCTATAAATGAAGATTATGGAGTTAAAATTACTTTTAATCAACCGCTTGAATCTTCTGATTTTGATGGATATGTAAAAATCGAACCATATCTGGATTTTAATATAAATCACAGAGGGGCTCAGCTTTATCTTGAAGGAAACTTTAAACCCGGCAAAAAATATAAGATTAATGTAATGGAGGGAATTAAAGGTAAATCAGGAAATAGAAAGAAACAAAAATTTAATGCAAATATTGAACTTCCAGATATCTCACCACAGATAAATTTTATTGATGATGGAATATATAAATCATCAGCCTATGATACCGAAATCGGCTTTAAGTCAATTAATGTAAAAAAGGTTAATTTAAGAATTAAAAAAGTATTTTCAGATAATCTAACATTTTTTCTTCAAAATGCACGATTTAAAGGAAGTGCTGGTTCCAATTATACGTATAATGTTCGAAGAACTGGAAAAACAGTTTTTGAAAAAGAAGTCACTTTAAATGAGCAAAAAAACGAATGGTTCACAGGCAGTGTTAGCCTGCCAGAACTTTCTGACTATGAGGGAATTTACATTGTAGAACTTCAATTTAATGATTATCAAGATAAAGCCACTCTTGTAGAGAAAAAACATTATGGAGCATGTTCAAAACCTGTAATTTTTTCTGATTTTGCAATAAGTGCAATTAAAGCCAGAAATAAGATACATGCCTTTGTTATGGATGTGAACACTGGTAGAAGTCTTTCAGGTGTTAAACTTGAACTATATAGTTATCAGAATCAACTGATTGAAAGTGTATATACAAATAGAAATGGAAAGGCTGTTTTTAATTCTGATAAAGGTTTTTATATTTCCGGTATTAAAGATAATGTTCAAACTATTTTAAAATTTACTGATTCAGCTATGGATTTATCTAATTTTGATATTTCTGGTACTGAAGAGGATTCAAAAACTAATTGTTTTATATATACTGATAGAGAAGTTCATCGTCCTGGGGATACTATATACTTAAATGCTGTTTTAAGAAATAATAATAATTCATTTCCTGAAAACCACCCTGTGACATTAACTGTATATGATTCTCTCAATCGCAGGGTTATTAAAACAACCAAAAACAAAGTAGAGGATGGTTTTTATTTTTTTGAAATAGAAACAGAAAACAATGCTCCCACGGGTATTTGGCGCGCCCAGGTTTCGGCAGGACCGGCCGAATTTGTTCATGATTTGCGTATAGAAACAATTGTTCCTCATAGATTATCTCTGGATATTCAAACTGATTTTGATAAACTAACAAGGAAAGATGAAAATTTCACTTTTTCTCTAGAATCAGAATATTTAAGCGGAGCCTCAGCAGCTTTTCTGAAAACCGAGGCCGGTATTGAATTTATTGATTTTAATAAAAAATTTGAGGACTACCGTCATTTTACTTTCAGAGATAAAACAAGTTCTTTTTCTAAGCAGCGTTCTGAGTGGCATGGTGTTAGAATAGATGAAAATAATGAGGCAGAATATAAACTCCCTCTGAATTTTCCTGAAAATGTGCCGTCTTCAACTTTGCTTAAGATAGAGGGAAAGGTTTTTGAAGAAGGCGGAAGGAATGTAAAAGCACAAAAACTGATTCCGGTAGATTTTCATAATTATTACGCTGGAATTAAAATTCCGGGAAATGATAATTTTAAACAGGATGATGAAGTTGAATTTGAATTTATACTACTGGATAATTCAGGTCTTCCTGTTAGTGGAAGGGAAATGACTTATAGAATATATAAACAGCAGCAATGGTGGTGGTATGATTATGACTCTGAGAACAAGTTTAGAAAAAATTTCAGAAAATCTCCTTCTACTGAGCTTGTAAAAGAGGGTGAATTTATTTCGGGAATAAAACCTGAAAGTCTCTTTTTTACTCCTTCAACCTGGGGTCATTATCTGATTGAATTAGAAGATAAAAATGGTTCTCATAAAACAAGTGAATTTTTCACTGCTTATACATGGGGTCATACAGTAAGAGAGGATTCGTCAATTATTGAAATTGGAACTGATAAAACTGATTATGAAGTTGGCGAAAAAGCCAGATTATCTGTTGTTGCTCCAGAAAACGGGAAAATTATAATTTTTGCAGAAAATGAAGGAAAGATAGTTTATAAAAAATTCATCAATATTGAAACTGTAAAAGAATTTATTGAAATTGATATTACCGAAGATATGGTTCCAAACACATATTTAGGGGCTATTTTTCTTAATCCGTTAAATAATAAGGAAAATGATCTGCCACTTAGATTATTTGGACTTTCAAATATAAATGTTGTTGATAATAAGACTGTTTTAAATCCCCAAATTAATATAAAAGATGAAATTAAACCCGGAGAAGAATTCACTGTTGATGTCAATCTCGATAAACCTTCACAGCTCACTCTGGCTGTTGTTGATGAGGGACTTCATTCAATCACAAACGAAAAAGTTCCAGATCCCTGGAAGTATTTTTTTAGAAAAAGAAGTTTTCAGTCCTCTCTTCATGATACATTAAAAGACGTTATTATTCCTTATGAATTAAAACCTGACAGAGTATTTACTTTTGGAGGAGGCGATGAGCCGGATTCAAGGGAACGCCGTCTTTTAGATACACAGGCCCAGAGATTTGAACCTGTTGTTTTACATTCAGGAATTATCAAAACAGACGATAATGGCAGAGCCAGTATTAATATGAAAATGCCTGATTATTCTGGGGCTGTTAGGCTTACAGTTGTAGCTGTTTCTGGAAATTCCTACGGGAGCTCCAGTAAAATTGAACCGGTTAAAGATGATTTAATGGTGTTGCCATCTTTTCCTAGAGTGCTTAGTCCCGGGGATGAGTTTAAGGCTGCAATTAATATTTTTTCAACAAATGAAAATGTTAAGGGAGATGTTGATATTTATATTAAAACTACCCATTTTCTTAAACCTGCAAAAAGTCATTATAAAGTTCAGTTGGAGCCAGAATCTTCCAAAACGCTCTGGGTAGATTTTAAAGTGTTAAATAAAACTGGAGCCGAACAAGTTAAAATAAAGGCAGAAAGTTCCCAGGCAGAGTTTGTCAGCAAAACTGAAATAGATATAAGACCACAGCTTCCATTTATATCAGAATCAAACATAAAAAAAATAAAAAGTGAAATTCAGAATTCTATAGAATTTCCATATGAAGGTGTCGAAGGTTCAACTAATGCCTCTATTTCGATATTTAGAACTACTCCTGTGAAATTAGAACACAGATTACAATATCTGCTTAATTATCCTTTTGGCTGTCTTGAGCAGACTGTATCCTCAGTTTTTAATAATATTTATATTCCCTCTATTTTAGAAATGGGCTCTTTAAAACAGAGACAGCTGGAAAAACGTGTTGACCAGGCAATTTCAAGATTAAGGAAATTTATTGTTTCAAATGGGGGTTTTTCCATGTGGCCGGGAAGAAATTCATCTCATTCCTGGGTAACAACATATGCCGGACATTTTTTAACTGAGGCCAGAAATAATGGTTACTTTGTTCCGGACGATTTATTTAATCACTGGGTTAATTATGAAAAAATTCAGGCAAGAAACTCAAAAGGCGATTTAACGCAGAGAGTATATAGAGTATTTGTTTCATCACTTTCAAAAAATTTTTTCACAGGTGAAATGAATTTACTTTATCAAAATTATTTAGACAAACTGAGCTATGTTCAAAAAACACTTCTTGCTGGTGCTTTTTATAATTATGGACGAACTGATATTGCAAGTGAAATTTTCAATAAAAAATCCAGTTTTATGGATGAATTTCAGGTTTCAAACTTCGGCTCTAAAAACAGAAATTTATCTCTTGTGCTGTCGATTTATTCAAATACTAACCGTCGGGAAAAGGGTCGTAAATATTTTGAACAGATTGTTTCAGAAGTTAATTCAGAAAAAAGATTTTCACCTCAAACGCTGGCTTTTATGTTAATGGGTGTTTCAAGTTTTTTAAGGGACTCTTCGCAGGCTACACTGATTTCAGGACGATTGATTTTTGATAAAGATATTGATGAAGAAATTTATTCTTTTAAACCAGTTGTAAATTTTAATATACCTGAGGAATATATAAAAAATGGGGTAAAACTAAATCTTGATGGAGAAGATGATTTTTATGCCTCTGTTAACTGGCAAGGAATTCCGCTTAATGCTGAAGATATCAGATCTGTAAACAATAATATTGATTTAAAAGTAAAGTTTCTTGATTCTAATGGGCAGATTGTAAGTTTAAATAAACATTTAAAACAGACTCAATATCATTATATTCTTTTTGAAGTAGTCAATCCTGAAAATATAGATTTATCTGAAGTTGCATTGATGCAAATTTTACCATCAGGAATTGAAGCTGTAAACCCGCGTTTATATAATGAAGATATTCCAGCTTTTGCCAAAAATTATAATCTAGGAAGTGAAACATTTATGGATTTAAGAGATGACAGGGTTATTTATTATTTTGATTTAGAGGCAAATAAAAAAGCTCATTTTTTGCTCAAAGTAAATCCTGTTACTCCAGGGAAATTTTTTATTCCTCCTACTACCGTTGAGGCAATGTATTCACCAGAAGTTAATGCAATATTTAAATTTGAGAATAATTTAGAAATTGAAAAATGAAAAAGTATTTAATTTACACATTTTTTTCTTTATGCTTTATAATTATTCTTATATTTATTTTGATTCCGGTTCCGTCTTTTGAAAATAATTACTCAACAATTGTTTTAGATGAAAACAGTAAATATTTGCGTGTTTATATGAACTCTAATGAACAGTATATTTTTCCACCAGAAAATCACAAACTTCCTGAAAATTTTGTCAAAGCAATTTTAACTTTTGAGGATAAACGTTTTTATTCTCATTTTGGAGTTGATTTGCTTGCTGTTTTACGTTCCCTTTATTTGAATGTTAAACATGGTGAAATAATAAGCGGTGCATCTACTATTACTATGCAGATTGCAAGAATGAGTTCTAACAGAAAAAGAACTTTTATAAATAAATTCATTGAAATAATAGAGGCAATAAAGCTTGAGTTTAAGTATACAAAAGATGAATTATTAAGAATATATGTTAATCATGCTCCATATGGTGGTAATATACGGGGATACAAAGCTGCCGCCTTTCGATATTTTGGTAAGAATGCCAAAAATTTAACCTGGAATGAAGCTGCAATACTTGCAGTTTTACCTAATAGTCCTAAAATTATAACACCAGAAAAAAGACAGCATAAACTTATTGATAAGAAAAATAATTTACTCAACGATTTATATAAAAAAGATATTATTAATCACAACATTTATTCTCTATCAAAAGAAGAAAAAATGAATTCAGAAACTTTTGATTTTCCATTTTATGCTCCACATTTATGTGATTTTTTAACTAAAAGAACGGAAAGTCAAATTATTAATACTTCTATTAACTTGTCTAAACAGAAAAAATTAAAACCAACTATAGAGAAATACGGTGATAGACTAAAAAAAAGAGGGATAAATAATTTATCGGTTGTTGTTTTAAATAAAGAGGCTCAGGTTATATCATATTTTGGAAACAGAGACTACTGGGATAAAGAACATCAGGGAATGGTTGACGGTGTTCAAGCTCCTCGGTCAACGGGTTCTATATTAAAGCCGGTTCTTTATGCTTCTGCAATAGATAAAGGAATTATTATTCCAGAAACTGTACTTTTTGATATACCTACTTTTTTTTCAGGATTTGTTCCAAAGAATTTTGATGGTAAATTCAGAGGGGTGGTTAATGCCGATGAGGCTCTTGCAAGTTCATTAAATATTCCGGCAATTAGATTACTGCATAAATTTGGATTTAAAAATTTTTATAATATGCTGAATAAATCAGGTATTACTACATTGCACAGAAGTCCCTCAGAATATGGTTTAAGTATGGTGACTGGAGGGGTTGAGGGAAAATTAATTGAAGTTACTCAGTTTTACAATTCATTGCTTAACCTTGGTCAATTACAGAAAGTTTCTTATCTTAAAGATAAAAGTAATCCAAAAAGCAGGATTTTTGATAGTTTTTCTGCTTATTTAACTAATAATATTTTAAATAAAGTTAAAAGGCCTGGTATTGATTATTATCTTCAGAAAATCGAAATGTCCAAGCAAATTTACTGGAAAACTGGAACCAGTAATGGTTTCAGGGATTCCTGGGCAGTAGGGTTTAATGGTGAATATACTGTTGGTGTGTGGTCTGGTAATTTTACGGGAGAAGGAAACCCGGAAATTACCGGAGCTAAAGCATCGGCTGCAGTTTTTTTTGATATAATTAATTCTCTCAAAACTGATAAAAAAATTGAAGAACCCTCCTCAAAAACTATTAATATTTGTTCTGATACTGGGTATAAAGCCTCAATTAACTGTATTAATATTAAAGAAGCTCAGGTGCCGGATAAATTCCCCGTAATTTCAGAATGCCCATATCATACAAAATATATTGTTGACAAAAATCGTGAATTCGAGGTTTGTTCAAGGTGTTGGACAGGAAAAAGAAAAGAGGAAATCCGGTTAATTTATCCTCCTGCTGTTACTCAGTTTTTAATAAATTCAAAGAATAATCCCGATAATTCACCTGTTCATAATCCTGATTGTCCTTCAAGTAGGCAGGATAAAAGTATAGAAATTGTTTATCCTGATGATGAATCAACTATATTTGCCCCGCGTGGTATTGAGGGTAAAATTCAAAAGGTTAAATTCGAGGCTGCTTCCACCAGAAGTAATTCGGAAATTTTCTGGTATTTAAATGGTGAATTAATTAATAAAACATCTCATAATCATTTGTTTTACCATAGTATTAAAAATGGAACTAATGAGATTTTTATTATTGATACTGAAGGGAATTCCTATAGTGTTACTGTTACTGGAGCAAAGTGAATTTATGTAATTATTTCCGTCTTACTTCTCACGGCTCTCATCGGCTCTTGTCAGCTTAAAATTGTATTACTTCAAAAATCACAAAAACCCGCTTTTAAGAGCAGTTATTGTCCCACACTTACTTTAAAGTAAACTCACTTAAAAGTTCGTTTTTATATAATTC
>JBNJGP010000080.1:0-12041 GCA_051747805.1 Candidatus Muiribacteriota bacterium | reverse complement strand
GGTTCAGATATAAATCTTGATTTTAATAATATTATGGTAGTAGATGATAATAAAAATAATCGAAGAATACTTAAAGAAATACTAAAAATTAAAAATATTAATACAGATTTATTTGATAATGCCCATGATGCATTAAAAACTCTTGAATCAGGAAAAAAACATTATGATATTTTAATTATTGATTATCATATGCCAGATGTTGATGGTCTTGAGTTAATTGAAAATATTAGAAATAACTCTAATATAAAAAAGCAGCCAATTATTTTTCTTCACTCGTCATCAGATGAGATTTTTATTAAAGATAAATGCGAAGAGTTGAATGTTAATTTTAAAATTGTTAAACCAGTTGTAAGCTCTAGGCTCTTTAATATTTTAAGTGATTTAAACTCTTGCCATAATAAGAAAACCGTGGATGATAAAAAGTCTAAAAAAGACACTGATAAATCCAATACAAATAAAAAAAATATCCTGATTGTAGAGGATGATAAAGATAATCTTGCCCTTTTGAAATATAGAATTAAAGATTATGTAAAGGGTTGTAATATAGTTGAAACCTATTCAGGGGAAGAGGCGTTGAACAGAGTTAATAAAGAAAGATTCGGCATAATTTTCATGGATATTCAAATGCCTGGTATAAGCGGACATAAAACTGTAGAAAAAATTAGAAAAATTGAAAAAAAAGAAGGATACAAAACTCCAATTATTGCTACTAGTGCTGGTGTTATGAAAAAGCAGATTAATGAATGCTTTGAATCGGGAATGGATGATTTTATTTCAAAACCAATTGATATTAAAAAATTACAGAATTTATTAACTAAATATGATTTATTATAAAATTATGATATAATTTAATTATGAAAAATTGAACAAACAAAGCAACTTTATCTTTTTTAGAAGTTTTTAAAACATAGTAAGGAGAGAATTTATCAAAAACTTAGATGAATTTATTTTTGAAAAAATAAGCAATATTATAAAAGAAAAAAATTTGCACAATATTTTAGATTTTGGCTGTGGAAGCGGTGAATTACTTAAAAAATTAGCAAGAGAACATCCGGATAAAAATTTTTACGGGGTTGACTATTTTTCTTTATTTGGAAAAAAAATTGATAATGAAAATTTAAATATTAAATTTATCGATAAAGATGGCCCTGAATTTGAATCTTTATTTAAAAATTTATCTTTTGAATTAATAATTACTCTGTTCACGCTTCATCATTTCAAATATCCTGTTAAGGAATTACAGACAATTGAATCATTACTTGAAGAAGATGGTACTTTCTTTCTGCTTGACCATGATTTTGATAACAGTAATTCAGAATTAAGTATGAAAAATATACATTTTTTTGTTATGGAAATTTGCGATGCTTTTCAGAATAAATATCATAGACATCATTATCATGTTGAGGAGGCTCTGGATTTGATGGAGGCAACCGATTTAAAAGTCAGAAACTATGATAATCCCGAAGTTTATGCCAGTGGTAAGGATAAAAAAGATATGTTTGAACGTTCAAACAGGTTTTTTAATGGGCTGGAGGACTTAAAGAATCAGGCTTATAATATTAATAATTTACTCTGCAGACGCTTTGTTTTACATAATCTGGATTTTTCAGGTGAATATTTATTAAAGTATGGAACAGATTTTAAAATATTTTTTATTGAGGCTTGCAAAAGCACGCAGATTAATAAAGTTTAACATATTTTAATAAAAATAATTGTGGAAATTATATTTTATATAGATTATAATATAAAAGAAGAATTTAATTAATTTAACAGTATTGAGTGGGGGAGTAATCTTTATGAAAAAAATCTTTTATTTAATTCTTTTTATCTTTTTAATAACATCATTTAATTTATATGCGGTAGAATCAGAAGTATTAGATGAAAAATTAACTATTTTAAAAAAAAGTGCCGGTCAGGTTTTTGAGGAAAAAAGAGAAATTATTCGCCGAAGATCGGCAGATGATGAGATGGATGAAGAAGAAGACCCGGTTTATGAAATGCTCTGGTATATTCAGAAAATGAACAAAAAACATCCAGAAACTTTAAATCCTGAGAGAAAGGAATATCTTGATTCATTACTTAACAAAATGGGTAAATCTTTTTCAAATTATAATAATCATAGAACCGAAAGAAACAGAGAAGTTTTATACAGAGAACTTTCCGAAATTCTAATTACAATCAGTGAGGAAATATTGCTTGTTGATGAGGACGAAGTAATAAAGCCCGATGAGGAATTATCACAGAGAGACACAAGAACACCTCCTATAGATTCCCAGTTGAACTCCCTTGTCTTTTATAAAGGAAGAATTACAGCTTCAGCGGCAAATATTCGTTCTGGCCCCAGCACAAACTATACTGTAATTAATACTTTAATGAGAGGTACAGATGTACATATTTTAAATAAAGAAAGTTCATGGTATCAAATCTTATTACCTGATAATAAAATTGGATTTATATATAATACTTTAATCAGAGAAACCGGGCAGACAACCGGCGATAATTTGTTTGATAATATTTTAACTGGAACAATTCAGGCTTCAACTGCTAATATAAGAAGTGGTAAAGGTTCTAATTTTCCAGTTATTGATAAAGTAAGTTATGGTGAAGTGGTAAAAGTTTTTGATGATTCAGGTTCGTGGTTTAAAATTGAAACACCCGACGGATTATATGGATATATATTTCATAATCTTATTTATATTCAAGAGGATGAGACTCAGACACTGGGTTCTGCCCGTATAAATGTTTCTTCTGCCAATGTTCGTATTGGTCCAGGAACTAATCACGGAATTGTAACTTCATTGCAGCGTGGTGAAATTGTAAACGTATTAGATAAATCCGGGGACTGGTACAGAATAACTATGTCTGACAGACAGATGGGTTTTATTTATCATAATTTAATTGAATTTATAGACGATGATGAAGATGATGACACTGAGCCATCTGACCCGGCACAACCCTCACCTGATCCTTCAGATGAAAGAATAGGCCAAATAATTGTTAATGCTGCAAATATTAGAACTGGTGCTGGAACTAATCATGATGTGATTACAGTTTTAAGGCGCGGGGAAACTTTTGTGATACTTCAAAAAACTTCAACATGGTATAAAATTAAAATGGATGACAATGATATGGGATATGTTTATGAAACCTTGATTGAAGAAATAGATGATACAGATGATGATTCGCAGGAATATGAAGTTGCCACTATTGATGTGAATGTTGCTAATGTTCGAACTGGACCAAGCACTAATTATAAAGTTGTTAAAACTTTAAGGCATGGAACAGATGTTAAGGTAATTGATAGAGACTCGTGGTCTAAAATTGAAATTCCTGACGGAAGAGTTGGCTATGTTGCCTCAAGTCTTTTATGGTTTCATTCAGATGATTCAAGTGAACCTTCTGAAAAAGCTGAAACAATTACACATTACTCTAACAGAGCTATTGGACAGTCGGGAACGCTTTATGGACATAAAGTTTATACTTCTGATACTGCTCATGGAAGGCTTGCCTGTGTTGCTGTAGTTAGTGCAATTTTAATACAGTCTGATGTTGGTATTAATAAAATGAAATTATATTGTCCTTATATGCAGAATTATTTAAGCGACCAGGGATGGCGTATTATTTCAAATAAACGCTATAATAAAGGTGATGTAGTTTTCTGGACAAGAACTGCCGGAGACAGGGCAAGACATATTGGTATTATTGTTCAAAAAGATGTGTACGGTAACTGGTGGACAGTCGATAACTCCTCATCTCAGCTTAAAGTTTTAAAGCGTCCACTGGACAGAAGCTACTATCCAGTAGTCTTACCAGCATATAGAGTAGAATAATCTTAATTTTTTTACGGGGTAAACTGTTCGTATTTAATAAGATTTAATATAACTTAATCATTGCGCTTATTCTTTAAATTCATCTATAATTAAAATAGGAATATTTTATTATTATTATTTGTTTTAAATAACCGGGGAGGTTTTATGAAAAAAATTACTTTGTTGTTAATAATTTTTTCTTTTTTAATTATTCCAGCTGTAGAAGAATCAAATGTTGATATAGCTGTAATGATTTATTTTACGGGTGATTCAACAAATACGGAACTTGCATCTAAACAGCTGAGTTACTTAAAAGATATAAGCGAAATTCAATCACTTAATATTTCTTATGCCTATGATCAATGGCAGGGATACAGATGGGAATATCAGGGTTCGGGTCCACCATTAAGAGTTTCTATTGGTAATGTTGAAAATAATGAACATAATGTCAGACCCGGTATTTACTTTGCCTCAAACGGTAACTTGAACAGAAATAATTTTTCACAGGATGATGCAGAAGATAATTCGTCTAATATAATTAATTTTTTAAATAGCAGTATTAATAAGTTTAATGCCTCAAAAAACATTCTGATTATTTCTGGTTCAGGTAGTGCAACTGATGATTTTGACTGGGTTAATACCAGCGCTGAATATATGAGTGGTATTCAGGTTAATAATTTTATTTCCAAAACAGTTGCAAGTTATATTGAAAATACAGGTAATGAAATAGATGGAATTGTTTTTGATTCTGGCTTTGTTTGCGATATTGTTGTTGCCGACAAACTTTCAAATGCTGGAATAGATTCAATTATGGGTTTAGAAAGCAATCTTGGCTGGAGTGGTTTTCCGCACAGCGGATTTATTTCATCTTTATTTGATAACTCTACTGATTCTATAAAAAATATGTTCCTGGAAGGTGCTGATGTTGTTTCCGAAAACTATCAAGGTGTTGTTGATTCAAGAATTCAGGTTTTTGATATTTCTAAAAAGAATATTTCTTTAATTAAAAATTCTATTACAGAAGTTTCAGAGGAGCTTAAAAATATTAAAAACTACAATGCTCTTGATAATTCTGTAAGACAGAGTTTTAGATATTATACTCAGGACTATTCTGTAGATTTAAAAGAATTTATGCAGAATATTTCTGAAAATATAGGTGTAAATCAGGGTGAAAAAGTTGTTGATTTTCTTGAATCTGGTGATTTTATTATTTTTGATTATTTCACTAATTCTCCGGAATATACACCATCCTACAGTGGAGTATCAATAAACTTTCCTAAATATCGTACTGCCAGAGGCGAAACTGTTGGACAAGCTTTTATATTTAATCCATATTCTGAAAATATGAGAAACAGATATGAAAGAAATTCCTTTTACAGTAGTACTGGATGGGCAGAAATGCTTGCTAAATATCATGAAGAAATGGGTAGAAAATAATAAGGGGGTTGTTTATGAAGAATTTTAAAAATTTGTGTATTATTCTATTTATTTTTATTTTTGTGTTATCTGGTTGTCAGCCTGATGCCTCTCTTTCACAGACTAATTCGGCTGTTCAATCAGCTTCAAATGCTTCTGGTTCTTCTTCGACCACAACTTCCGCTTCTGATACTACTTCAACCTCCTCAACATCCGGGAAATATTCTTGGCCTACTCAGAGAAAATATATGTCATCCCCATATGGAATGAGAACTTTAAATGGAAGTACTAGAATGCATAATGGAATTGATCTTGCGGCACCACAGGGTCATTCTATTGTTTCGCCTGCCGCGGGTAGAGTGCAGCTTGCTCAATATTCTAGTTCTGCTGGTAACTGGATTATTATTCAACATAATAACGGTGATGAAACTGTATATATGCATTGTCATCAACTGCACGTGAGGTCTGGTGAGACTGTCAGGGCTGGTCAGCAGATTGCTACTGTTGGAAATACCGGCCGTTCTTTTGGTGCTCATCTTCATTTTGAGATTAGAAGAAGTTCTGAAAGGCTTGATCCTCCTTTTTATATGATTTTTGCTCCTGATTTAACTATAAATCCTAATCTTGCAAGAAACAGGGTTAGCCATTATAGCCAATTAGGATATGATATATAATAATTGAAGATAAAATCATTATAAAAATCGAGGGATAAAGCATTTTAAATACTTCTTTATATCCGATTTTTAATGTTTCAACTGTCATTGAAAGGCAGAGATGAACGGGAGTTACCATAACTCCCATAAAACCGGCTGTGTAAGCAACTGGTGCATATGATATGTTACTTTGTATTAATGGCAACAAAACAGGGAAGCATATTCCAACAAAAGAAGTGGTTATTCCT
The DNA here is from genome assembly GCA_051747805.1 of Candidatus Muiribacteriota bacterium. Classification (GTDB taxonomy): domain Bacteria; phylum Muiribacteriota; class Muiribacteriia; order Muiribacteriales; family Muiribacteriaceae; genus JBNJGP01. The sequence goes on along the minus strand of JBNJGP010000080.1, from coordinate 5,915 downwards.
GTTAAATATCCAATTATAAAAGGGAATACAAAAATAAGGGCTGGTGTATATAAACTGTGCTGTGAAATCATATATTCCATATTCTGAGCAATAGGTGAAAATTCTATCAAATTTTTAAATAAATATACTCCGTAAATTGTTAATAAAACATTAATTTTAAGTGATTTTCCAATTAATTCCAGAATGTTTATGGGCTTGATTTTTGATTTTATAATTTCAAATATTATTATTAAACCAAGTGCTATGCTAACATGTATTTGAAGTATAATAAAAATCAAAACTATATATATAAACCATAAACTTTTCAGGAATTTGAAAAGGTTATCAAAAGTCAATTTAACTTTTTTGTAATTTTCACTTTTTATGTTTAATTTTAAAATAATATAGCCGGTAATAAGCATTATTATTGTCAGTGGGTACTGCATTTTTATAATTTGAACTGGAGTTTTGTCAATTATTGAATAATATAGTATAAATCCGGGGAAAAGAGGGAAAACAAACTCCCATACATGTCTGAACCAGTGGTTTGAATATATAACAATACTGTCTTTTATGTTATTTTCTTTTGCTATTTGTCGTACAAAATCCAGTGTGAATAATGCTCCGCCAGGCATTGGAAAAAAACCTATTATCAATGGTAATATTGTAAGTGCGATTTTTGGCGGAAAAACCTTAACTATATTTTCACCTATTCTTTTTAATTTACCACTGAATTTGAATAGTTGTCCTATGTAAAATATAAGGCAGATATTTAATACTAAAAAAAGAAACGAAGATTCATAAAACATTTGATATGAACTATGATAAAGGTTAATTGCGGGAATTTCATATACAAAAAAAGTAAAAACACTCATTAATAAAACAATTATATAAACGGGAATTTTTTTATAAATTAACCATGAAGCTCCGGCAATTAAAAATGAAAATAATATTATTTCCTTCATAACAATTATAATATAAACATTTAAACTCTTTAAATCAAATAGTAAAAAGTAATTTTCACTATTTGCTCTAAGATTTTTTTGTGATTTTATTTCGTAATAAATTTTAACTTTATGTTTCTGTGAATAAATTGCATGATTTTGATGTCACCCCGGTTATGTATGGTTCCCTGCCTTCGCAGGGATGACAGCTAAAACTATCTCTATTCTAATTTATAATTGCTTTTGCGGTCACCGCTTCTATCGGCTTTTGTCTGCTCTTGTCGGCTCCTAATCGTCTCACTTCTCACGGCTCTTCTTACTTCTCACTAAAGAAATTCATATCTCGCTCACGCATTTTTATTATTTTCCATTTTTATGGTATTATTATTTTGAGGATATTTATGGATGAAAAGACAAAAGTTGAACAATTAAAAAAACATGTTATTAAGTTCCGGGATGAACGTGACTGGAAACAATTTCATAATCCTAAAGATATAGCAATGGGTATAAATATTGAAGCCTCTGAACTACTTGAAAATTTCTTATGGAAAAATGTTAATGAATCCAACGAAGCTTTAAAAACTAAAAAGTCCGAAATTGAAGACGAATTAGCTGATATTATTTGTTACTGTATGACTTTTGCAGATGTTTGTGATATTGATATAACAGAGGCAGTTTTAAAGAAAATAGAAAAAAACTGCAAAAAATATCCTGTCAGTAAGTGCCGGGGTAAGGCGGCGAAATATACTGAATTATAAAATATGTATAAAAAATATATTTATAGATTTATAATAATTATACTCCTGTTTTTAATAAGCGTTTCTATTTTTTCTATTTTATATGATTATTTTAGTGGAAAAAATTATTCTTTTAATGAATATTTAAACTCTATTGATGATAAATTATCTGCTGTTATAAGTTTTTCGCCTGAATTAAATTTTAAAAAAAATTTCAATTTTAAAAATACTGTTAATTATATAATAGATAAATTAATGGATAAGTTTGAAATTCCCGAAAAATTTCAAATCACTCCTGAATATATAATTGATGAAAATGAAAATCTACTAAAAATTATTTTTGAACTTAAAGAACCTGATCATTCAACTTTAGATATTGATTTTTTAGATGAAAATAGTATTAAAATTAAATTTTTTTATGATATAATGGAAGAAAAAGGGTTTGTAAAAAAAAGAAGGAAATTTTCTATTAATAGAAGTTTTAATCTTCCAGTATCAATTAATGTATCTAATGTAAATATCATTAAAACCAATGATAAAATAACATTTTCAGCAAAAATTATTAATTCTGATTAAATTTTTATTCTATTTCCTGAATTTGTTTTTGAATCTTTTATTGGAGCATTTATTATAATGTAATTATTATCTACTTCAATATCCATTTTAGAAGAATCTACTTTTACAGGAAGTGAAACTTGTTGTTTAAAATTTCTTATTCTTTTTTTATTATATTGATAATTATTATTTTCTTTTTCTTCTTCGGAGCTTTCTTTGTTTTTTAAAACTAACATATTATTATCAAGTTTAATTTCAATATTTTGAATTAAGGATTCCTCACCTTTTATATGAATAATTAGCTCATCATCTTTTGTTTCAAAATTAATTTCAGGTTTACTTAAATTAAATTGATTTAATTCTCTGAATTTATCGGGGAAAGAAAATAAATCTTCTTTGTCTGAAAAAATATCATCTTGAAAAAAAGAATCAAACTGCTTATTAAAAAATTTTTCGTATTCTTCAAAAATTGATTTACTTCTATTAATATGATTATTATTCAAAAAATTTACTGGTATTATATCACCTTTATTTCGCTGTGTATTATTTTGATATAAAGACCAAGCTCCATATAAAGCAAGCAGGCATATAATTATAAAAATAGTATTTTTTAAAAATTTCATAAATTATCACCTCCATAATACTTTATTAATCCATTTTTCAAATTTATTTTTGCAAATTTTATTCCATTTTAATTTTTAACGTGATTTATCATAAAGAATTTGTGTAGGCTTTACCATAAAAGCCTTTTAAGAAAATTTACTAAACTCAAGTTATAGTTTTTAAACAAATATATTATAAAGTTTGCTAAACCATATTCAATTTTATAAAATAGAAAGAAACAGCAATTCTCAATTTAGCCGAAAATCCTTTAGTGGTCAGGCCTACACACTTTGCTTTTTCGCAAAGTGATGTCGGCGCTGACCCCATCAAATCAAGGATTTTCTCTATTTTCATTGAGAATTGCTGAGAAAGAAATAAAAACTTAATTTCAATTAAAAAGGAGGCTATATATGAGTAACTGTTTGTTCTGTAAAATGGCTGAAAAAGAAATTACCCCTGTGATTATCTGGGAAGATGATGAAATAATGGTATTTTTAGATAAATTTCCAATTAGAGAGGGACATTGTCTTATTATTCCAAAAAAACATTATGAAACATTTGAAGATTTGCCTGAAAAAATTGGAGCTAAAATTTTTTATACAGGGCAGAAACTGGCAAGAAAACTTAAAGATATTTATAAAGTAGAAAGAGTTGGTTTTTTATATGCTGGTGGTGATGTTTCTCATGCACATGCTCATATTGTTCCAATGAAGGAAAAAAGCAAAGATTTAACATCTGCCCAATATGTTGTTAATAATGAAAATTTAAAATTCAGCTCAGAACATCTTATAAAGAGTCATGAAGAGCTTGAGGATGTCAAAAATAAGCTGAAAGGGTTTGAAACTTTTTAGAGTATTGAAAAATTCCACAGAATGGTAAAAATTTCCACATTAAAAAATGGTATAATCTTAATATAGGCTATAATATGGATTATTTATTTATCATTAATTTTCGGCATGAATTTTGCATTTTTACTATTGAAAACAAATTTTAAAAAGGAGGTGTCGGTTATGAAAATGCAAAAATGGAATCCATTAAACGAAATGCTTGATTTAAGTAACACCTGGAAAAACTTTTTTGATGAAGATGAGTCGTTTTTTCCAAGTGGACTTTTAAATGAGTCCGGTAAATTTAAAGTAGATGTTTATGAAAAAGATAACAAAGTTAATATTGATGCCGAACTTCCTGGCATGAAAAAAGATGACATATCTATTACATTAGAAGATGGATATTTAACTATTGCCGGTAAATCAGAAAAAAATAATGAGGTTAAAGAAAAAGATTATTTTTATTCTGAAAGAAGTTCAGGAAGTTTTTCAAGAACATTTCAAGTTGGTGATGATGTAACTGAAAAAGATATTAATGCAGAATATAATGATGGCATTCTTCATGTAAGTTTTAAAAAACCACAAATCGAGAAGAAAAATGTCAAAAAAATATCTGTAAAATAATTATAAAAATTCAGGAGGCTTTCTGCCTCCTGAATCATCAATTAGCTCATATTACTTCAATCTGTTTTTAATCTAAAAAGTAATTGGTATTTTTTAAAAAAAAGGTAGCTTTTCGGTTTTTTTTCGTATATAATAAAAATAAAAAACCGGAGGGGAAATGATTACAAAAAAACAAAAGAATATTTATGACTATATTATTAATCACATTGAAAACCATGATTATAGTCCCACATTAAAAGAGCTTTGTGATTATTTTGGATTAAAATCTGTTGCAACTATGTATGAGCATATTAATAAACTTGTAAATGAGGGTTTATTAATTAAAAGAGATAACGGTAAAATTGATATTCCAAAAAAAAATCAAAGCTCAAATGATACTATTGAAATTCCACTTTATGGTTATGTTACTGCTGGACTTCCTATTGATTCTGAGGTTGATGAAAACGAAAAAATTGAAATACCCTCTTTTATGAACCGTAGAAAATCGTATGCATTAAAGGTAAAGGGTAATTCTATGATTGATGAACATATTATGGACGGGGATATTGTTGTTGTAGAAAATCTTGAACAGGCCTGGAACGGTCAGACTGTTGTTGCCTTAATTGATAATGAAGAAGTTACTCTGAAAAAATTTTATCGTGAAGAATCCGGAAAAATTCGACTACAACCTGCAAATTCTAATTTTGAACCAATTATTTTAGACCCTGAACAGGTAAAAATTCAGGGAATAGTTGTTGGAGTAATTAGAATGTATTAATTTATCTGCATATTGAGATTATATCTTTCAATGAATTAACTTTTGCTATATTATAATCAAAATTTGTAAATAAAGGTACTTTGTTAAATGTATGACTTTTACTTTCCGGATCTTCAAGATTACCATGATCAGATGTTATTATTAATTTTGTTTTATTATCAATACGGTTAAATATTTCTATAAGAAAATCTGATAAAGTTTTTAAATGTTTTTTATCATTTCTTTGATGACCAATTCGGTCAGTTAAAAAATATTCAAAGAGAGTAAAATTATTTTGAGCCGAAATATTAAGAAGATTCCGGGCAGCTTTATCAGGTGTAATAATATATTTTTCCTTTTTAAAAGAATAGCTGCAATTGGTAATATCATGATAAACGGCCTGACCTGAAATAAGTTCAGGTTCAAGAAGAAATTTACTTTTAGAATAACAGGTCATCCAAGTTGTTACAGAACGTCTTAATCGTGTTTTTTTAAAAAAGTTTTCACTATAAGCATTTGCAAAGCAGACTTTTTTATTTTCTTTTTTCAACTTTGAAAAAATATTCTTTTCCCTGATAATTTTTCTTAAAGATTCATCTGGAAAAGCATAATGATGTCGATTGATGATTTTTTGGGCATTAACCCCACAAAATAATGAAGTTTGCCCGGTTCCTGATTGTGGTTTTCCCTTTACTCCCATTATCGAATCAACTGCCCGACAGTTTTCTAATAGATGTTTTATCCCAGCGTAATCGTATAAAAAATTTGTTTTTTCTACTGGAATTCCAAGTCCATCTAAAAATATAAATAAAAACATAAATAAATGCCTATAATTTTTTTTGTTTAAACCAGAATCTATGTTTTATATTTAAACAAATTAATTAATTTATGGCAAGTTTATAAATTATCA
>JBNJGP010000079.1:0-12210 GCA_051747805.1 Candidatus Muiribacteriota bacterium | reverse complement strand
ACGCTCACGAATAAAGCTGACTTTGTCAGCGAGTAGACCAACCATAGGTTGCGTTTAAATCTTTTGCTTCTAACGCAAGCAAAGCTTGCTCTATCGCGAGTGTAACGAGCTCTACACGTGCTACAAGCACTCTGTTCGCAACGAAGTTGCTCTCACATTATTACTTGGTCGCAGACCATTTACTGTTATCGTTAGATAACTTTACTATCACCTTTAGGTGATTTTACTAAGCTGAAAGCTTTTTACTTAATTACTTGTCGCATCAGCAACAATAACAGTTTCTCCAACATAAGGCACAAGCACCTCAGGCACTTTAATACTTCCATCTTCTTGCTGATAATTTTCAAAAATTGCCGGCAGAAGTCTGGAAGTTGCAAGCCCAGAGCCGTTTAAAGTATGCAAAAAATGTGTTTTTTTATTTTCATCCCTGAACTTTATATTTCCCCTTCTTGCCTGAAAATCTGTGCAGTTTGAGCAGGAGGAAACTTCTCTGTATTTCTGCTGTCCCGGAAGCCAAACTTCAAGGTCTATTGTTTTTGTAGAGGCATTTGATAAATCGCCGGTTACAAGACCAACTCTCTGAAAAGGAAGTTTTAAAAGTTCAAGTACTTCCTCAGCATAATCAACAATTTTATCCAGCATTTTTTCAGATTCATCTGGATGACAGAAAACAACAAGCTCAACTTTATTGAACTGATGATTTCTTATAAGTCCTTTAACGTCTCTGCCATAACTTCCCGCTTCCTGTCTAAAACATGGAGTATATCCAGTATATTTAAGAGGAAGTTCATCTTTATCAACAATTTCATCTCTATGTATATTAACAATTGAAACCTCTGAAGTAGGAAGAAGATAATAATCATCCTGTGTTTTAAATAAATCCTGCTCAAATTTTGGAAGATTTGATGTTGTAAATAATGATGCAGCGTTTACAAGAAAGGGTGTAATCACTTCTTTAAAGCCATGTTTCTCGGTCTGTAAATCAAGCATAAAATTCAGCAATGCTCTTTCCATGCGAGCCCCCAATCCCTTGTATAAGCAGAATCTTGCACCAGTAATTTTAGCCGCCCTGTCAAAGTCAAGTATATCATGAATACTCCCAAGCTCCATATGGTCTTTAACTGCAAAGTTAAACTCAGGTATTTCACCATACTTTTTTAAAACTACATTATCCTCTTCGTTGTTAGAAATTTTAACTGAATCATGAGGAATATTTGGAAAACAGGCTAATATACTGTTTATTTGATGAGAAAGTTCCGATTCCCGCTTTTCATCATCTTTTATAAGAGAGCTTATTTCTTTCATCTGAGAAATCAATTCCTTTTTATCCGTCGCTTTTGGAAGTTCTTTATTAATAGAATTTCTCTGGGCCTTTGCCTTATCAATTTTTGCCTGAAGTTCTCTCCTTTCCTCATCGAATTGAAGGAGCTCTTTAACTGAAAGCTCATTATTCCTGGTTTTTAATTTTTCTTCATAAAATTCAGGTCTTTTTCTTATATCTTTAATATCTAACATATATTCTCCTTATAATAATGAGTGGTCACTTGTTTGATATTTTTTATCAAACAACTTTAAACATTAAACCTTATATTTAATATATCTCCGTCTTTAACAATATAATCTTTTCCTTCAAGTCTAACCTTGTTTTGTGCTTTAGCCTCGTTCATACCTCCGCATTCAATAAAATCCTGATATGAAACAGTTTCTGCCCTGATAAATCCTTTTTGAAGGTCTGAATGAATTTTGCCGGCTGCCTCCCTGGCATTTAAACCCTCTGATATAGTCCAGGCCTTAACTTCGTCTTTTCCAACTGTAAAAAAACATATAAGTCCAGTCTGATAATAAATATTTTTTATTATTTTATTTAAAGCAGGTTCCTCTATTCCCATCTCTTTATAAAATTCTTCTCTTTCCTCGACAGGAAGCTCATTTATTTCCTCCTCTGTTTTAAGAGAAAAAGCCGGAAAGGAATACTTTCTGGAAATATTTTCTTCATCTGTATTTATTACTGGAATTAATTTTTTGTTTGAATAAATCGAATAATTTTTAAGTAATTTTTTTTCCTCTTTTTCAAGGTTCATATCGCTTACAGGTTTTCCCTCTGAAAGATTTTGATTAATTTTTTTCATTAAATCAAGCTCAAAAAGAGTTTCCTTATTCTTCTGTTTCTGAAGCATTTTCTCAAGACTTTCAATTCTTTTTTCAACAAAGCCCATATCCTGTATGATAATTTCTTCTTTTAAAATTTCAAAATCCCTGTCAATATCATTTGACTGCATTGGATTAGGAAAAAATTCCGAATTAAAATCACGCAGCATGGCAATAATAACTTCCGTTTTAACAATATCCTGAAAGAACTTTCTGTTCGCCGTATTTTCAGGGTCTATTCCAGGAATATCAACAAGTTCAAGTGAGGCATAGGTTGTTTTTTTCGGCTTATAAATTTTTGATAATTCATCAATTCTTTTATCAGGAACCTTTGATACTCCAATATTTGCCTCAGGTTTTTCACTATTTACATCTAATCCAGTAAGTAATCTAAACATTGAAGTTTTTCCTGAATATTTTAATCCCGCTAAAGCTACTTTCATTATAAATTCTCCTGTTTCTTTATTCAAAATCATCTTCTGATTTTGTTATTCTGCTAAAAGAAATATTGTCCAGAATAACATTTGAAAGAAAGTTTGGCACCCCTCTTTCTGGATTATTTCTTCCTATATATATATTATTTTCCCAGTCAGCACCATAAACATCAAAATCAAAAGTAAAAAAGTGGTCATTTAAATCTATTTCTAAACCATCTTTATAAAATGTCGCACTTTCTTTTTCACCATTAATAAAAAAATTTAAAAAAACATTTTCATTTGTTCTGTCTATATTAAACACAATGGCAAAATGATTCCACGATTCAGTAACATCATCTTGTGCAATTAAATGGCTTAAATCATATTTAACCATTTTATAAGTAGAATTTGTATTATCTGGATCACTTCTATCAAAAGCCTCTATTTCCAGCTCTAAATCCCAGCCATTAAAATAAAGTCGAATTTCTCTGTTAAAATTATCCCATACAAGTGGATTTTCATTATTTGAAACAATATTAAAAATTGTACCGGAAGGTTCTTCAATTATACGTGCCCAGAACTCAAGCGTAAATCTTGCTATATTTGAAACATTCACAGAATAATTTAATCCAGCTCCATCAAGATTTAATCCATATCCGGTTCTTATAGCACCTCTGGGAAAATGAATATCCCCACCACCAGAAATTTCAGGTTTAATCAAAGTTGGATGATCTGTCTGCATTTTTTGTTCAGTTGTATAATTGGGGTTTTCTGCCATATTAAAATTTAAAAGAAATAAAGTTTCTGGATTAATATTTGCGGTGTAATTTGGGCTGAATCTCTCGGCGAATCTATAATCAAGACCATCTTTTTCATATGTTGTTTCAATAAATCCCCCTTTAATTGAATGAATAATATTATAGGTCCCTCCATAATCATTGTAAAGGGTATCAACATAGTCTTCAGTGCTTCCTTCCCATCTGACAAGACCACGATTAACTACTTCCTCAGGACTTTCAGGCCAGTATCCATAATTGTTTCTATACTGTATAATACCATCGCGCAGAACTTCAAGGCTTCTGTTTATTTTGGTTTCACGCACATGGTCCATAACATAAGAATAACTCTGCATCATCCCAAGGGTTAAAAGAGATATAATAACAACAACCAGCATTATTTCAATAAGAGTAAAACCATTTTTCTTAATTATAGAAAATAATTTCATAGGTTCTTCCCCGGTAGTATTCAGGATTTTGTCCGCTTCTATCACCTAAATGAATAAAATTACGGGCATCTTTTGAAATATATCCAAAATAGGCATCATTGTTTCCATTCGGTTCTATTTCTTCAACTGTAAAACTAATCGAAACCCTGCCCCGGTTTCTTACTCTTACATACATTCCTGCATAATTATCAGTAATATTAGCCGTGTTCGGAGCCAGAGTTAAATTGTCGGAAGAACCAGTTATATCAAGATTATCTGATAACTCAATATCAGTGGAATCTAAACCTTCTGCAAAAGGTATTTTCATATTGGATAATTCAAAATTTCTTATTGTTCCAGCCCCCTGAGTATTTGCCTCAATAAAAAAGTAAAGCTCTGGTTCATCAGTATTATCCCCTTCTATAGAATGTCTGAAATAAAACTGTAAGTTCTCTGGATTAGCTCCTCTTTCATTATTATACCAGCTTTGACTGTCTTCATCATGGCCCCAGTAAAAAACAGGCTCAATTTTAAAGTTCATTGCCCCATCGAAAATATTCATATTATATTTACGGTAAAAAAATTTATCAACATTACCCGCATTATCTTCAACATAAAAAAACTGTTCATCCATTCGATAAGGGATTCCCCAGGGATTATCCGGGGCACTTTTGTCAGCTTCGGTTAAATCCATAAACTGTGTAAAATTTAAAGGCCATCTATTATTTGCCTCATAGTAGAACTTAATATCTTTTTGCATCTGTTCAATATCCACAAAGGATTTTTTTCTTCGCACGTCCTCAATAACACTTAAAACATTTGGAATTATAACAGAAATAATAATTCCGGCAATAGCTAAAACAATCATTATTTCAACAAGTGAAAATCCTTTTTTTCTCATAAAATTTTATTTTTCCCTTAACCCTACATTTATTTTGTTAAGTTTTTTCAGCATTTTATTTACTATAGCGTTGGTTTCTTCATCATCCATAGTTTTGTTTACATCAGAAAATCTTAACCTGAACGATAAACTGGTTGTATTTTGTGGGATATTATCCCCTCTGTAAATATCTGTTAATGTAATATCATCAAGTTTCTTAATATTCATATTATTAATTAAATCAATTACCACTCCATAAGAAACATTTTGTGGCACAATAAGAGATAAATCAAATTTAGAAGATGGGAAACGTGAAATCTGAGTTTTTTTATTCTCTGTAATATAATGAAGATTATCAGGATAAATTTCAAAATAATATGCCTCACTGAAAAATTTTGATTTAATTTTTGGATGAATTTTACCAACAAATCCAAGCTCATTGCCATCTGAAATAATTCTGGCAGAAACGCCGGGATGAAAAATATGTGGGGTATTATTTCCATCAAAAGAAAGTTTATATTCAGATAAAAGGCTTTCAACAACACCCTTTAAAAAATAAAAATCAGATTTTACGTTTTCACCGTAATTTTCATAAAAATTTCCTGAGGCAACAGCTGCGATTATATTTTTCTCACTGAATTTTTTATTACGTTCTAAATATATCTTGCCGCGTTCAAAATAAAAATGATTCTGAGCCCCTCTTTTAGCATTATATTCAACATTTTCTAAAAGAGAATCCCACATATTAGTTCGCATATAGCCAAGCTCATCTGAGAGAGGATTTTCAAGAGCAGGGCTGTCAGAAGAATTATCGCCCCCAAAAGAATAATTTATAACTTCATTAAACCCAAGCTCGCTCATTTTATAAGATAAGTCAAAATACTGTCCTAAATCATTTTTATAGTGCACCGAGCTCATATGAGGTGTTTTATCAGGGATTTTATCGAAACCGTAGAATTTAGCGATTTCTTCAATAAAATCTTCTTTTATCTGAAGGTCGGGTCTGCAGAAATCAACCTCTAATAAATCCTCCCCTTTTTCCTCAACCGGGAGTCTGTTTAAAATCCTTTTAACTTCATCAGAGGGTATTTTGTAGCCAAGTAATTTTTCAATACTTTCATAAGGAAACTTAACCTTATTTTTTTGAATTGAACCAGGGAAACTATCAATAATATTATAAAATTCTGCCCCTTCTATATTATCTTTAATAAGTTTTGAGGCATATTTTATTGCATAATCTACCATATTGACATCAGTTCCTTTTTCGAATCTAGCTGAGCTGTCAGTCCAAACACCTGCTCTGCGACTAGTAATAGAAACATTATCCTGGGAAAAAAAGGCAGATTCAAGAAAAACCTCTGAAGTACTATCAGACACCTCAGAGTTAGCACCACCAATAACTCCGGCTATGGCAACTGCTTCATCAGAGCTGGAAATAACTAAATCATCATTATTCAAATTGTATTTTTTTTCATTCAAAGCATTAAAACTTATTTCATCTGCATTTTTAACAAAAACTTTTTTATCTTTAAAAAGCGAGGCATCAAAAGCATGCATAGGCTGACCAGTTTCAAGCATAATATAATTTGTAATATCAACTAAAAAATTAATAGAACGTAACCCACACATCTGAAGTCGGTTAACAATTTTTGTCGGTGTTCTGGCAGTCTTTATGCCCTTAATAAAACGACCCATATAACGCGGACAAGCCTCTTTGTTTTCTATAATAACCTCAAATTCATCTTTATCTATATTAGAGTTAACTTCAACATCTTTAAAAGGATTAAAATCTTTATCAAAATAAACAGCCAGATCCCTTGCCACGCCAATTACCCCCATATGATCAGGACGGTTGGCAAAAGTTTCAACTGAAATAACAAAATCATCAAGACCATAATAAGAAATAAAATCCTGACCAACAGATGCATTATCGTTTAGAATTAAAATACCATCTGAACTTTCGCTTAATCCAAGCTCTTTTTCAGAGCAAATCATTCCTCTGGATTCAACTCCCCTGATTTTAGCTTTTTTAATTTTAAGTCCAACAGGAAGTTTTGCCCCCTCCAGCGCAAGAGGTATTTTAATGTTTTCTCTTACATTCGGGGCTCCGCAAACAATCTGATATGAATTTTTTCCATCAGTTACTTCGCATAAAGATAATTTGTCAGCATCAGGATGTTTTGCACATTTGGTAACAAGACCAACAACAACTTTATCTAATCCGCGACCTGCATAGAAAAAATCATCAACTTCAAGTCCGATTTCAGGGAATATCTCTTTAAGTTCCTCTGCTTTAACATCTATATCAACAAAATCCTTTAACCATTTATAAGTAACCTTCATTATACCTCCAATGTTTAAAAATCGTTATTGTTTTTTTAAAAATCTATAATCATTTTCATAAAAATATCTAATATCAGAAATACCGCAACCCCTGAGGGCAAGGCGTTCAACGCCCATACCAAAAGCCCATCCTGTATAGACATCAGGATTAATATCTGCCATTTTTAAAACATTAGGATGAACCATTCCACAGCCAAGCACTTCAATAAATCCGGCGCCTTTACAGGTAGAACAACCTTTTCCCATACAACCGTTACAGGTAATGTAAACCTCTGCGGAGGGCTCGGTAAACGGAAAATAGGAAGGCTGAAATTTAACCTCAATTTCTTCACCGTAATAATTTTTTAAAACACCGGCCAGAATGGCCTTTAAGTCTGCAAAAGTAACCCCTTTATCAACATAAAGCCCCTCTATCTGATGAAAAACTGGAGTATGAGTAGCATCTGGAGTATCTTTTCTATAAACTCTACCAGGTGCAATAATTTTAACAGGAGGTTTTTGAGAAAGCATAGTTCTTACCTGAACTGGTGAAGTATGCGTTCTTAAAACATAGCCATGTTTCATATGAAATGTATCTGCCATACCTCTAGCTGGATGATTGGGCGGAATGTTTAATCTGTCAAAATTATAATCATCTCTTTCTATTTCAGGACCGTCAGCCACAGAAAATCCAAACACCTTGAAGATTTCAATAAACTCATCAAGTACACGGGTAATTGGATGAATTGAACCTTTCCTTATATATTTTCCAGGCAGTGTAACGTCGATTTTTTCATCCTCAATTTTTTTCTGAAGTTCTTTTTCTTCTATATTTTTTTTCTTTTCATCAAAAATCTGCTGGGCAAAATTTTTAACCTCGTTAATCTTAAGCCCAAATGATTTTCTTTCCTCGGGTGGAATATTAATAATTTCTTTTTTTAAAGAGGCCAGATAACCTTTTTTTCCAAATATTTCTACTCTGAGATTTTCAATTTTCTGCGATGACTCAGCGTCTGAAAACATCTCTTGTATTTTTTCTCTCGCTTCATTAACATTCATTAATTTATAACCTCCAGCTTTTTTGTTTCATTATTTCATAGGCAGAAATTCCGGTTGCAACAGCTGCATTAAGCGAATCCATGTTGCTGAGAACAGGAATTTTAATTTTAATATCTACGTTTTCTTTGACATCTGCACAAATACCACGGCTTTCATTACCAATAATAAGTGCTATTTTATCAAAAGAAGCGTAATCCACTTTTTCATATGAAAAAGTATCTTCATCAAGTATAGTTCCGATTAACTTGTAACCGTTTTGTTTAATTTTTTCTGTATAATCACCCAGGTTGCTGGATTTAAATACTGGAATTCTAAAAATAGAGCCCATTGTTGAACGGACTGTTTTAGCATTATATTCATCAACAGTATCATCTGAGACAATAACAGCATCAACCATAAGAGAATCGGCTATTCTTATTATAGTACCCAGATTACCCGGGTCCTGAATACCATCAATTATAAAAATAAAAGATTTATCTTTTGAAAACAAATCATCTTTATTCCAGTTTTTACGATTTGGAACAGCAATTATTCCCTGTGGAGTTCTTGTTTCTGCGAGTTTGTTAAAAACTCCCTCAGTGACAGCAATCATATTATTATGATTTTCTTTCAAACTGTCAAAAAAATCCTGTCCGCCCTTAACTCTGAATAAATCAGGTGAATAAATAAAATAAGGTATATCAACATTACATTTTAAAGCTTCTTTAACCGATTTTATTCCTTCTATTAAAAACTGTCCCTTTTCCTGACTTACTTTTTTCTTTTTAAGCGAACGTATAAACCGTATAAAATTATTTTTAGGACTGCTTATTATTTTTATTTTTTCCATTTTTTTATTAATTCAACATATTTCTGGGCAATTTTTTCTGATTCTTTAATATTATTGCCTTCGGCATAAATATTAAAATAAGGTCTGTCTGAATCAGGGATCAAAAGCACCCAGGAATTATTTTTTAAATTTATTTTAACACCATCTATGAGTTCTAAATCCTCATCTGCACAATTATCCATTATATTTCTCATAAGAGCACCTTTTTCTTCCCATGCACATGGAATTCTTTTATGCACTCTTAAATCCTCAGAAATTTCTTTTAAAATTTTATTAAAAGTATAATTTTTATCGGCAAGCAGACTAAGAATTATTGAAATACTTGCCATTGCGTCAAACCACGGCCTGAATTCAGGGAAAATATATCCACCCTCACCATCGGCAACAAGCTTAACACCATCCATAGCAGCTGTCTGCATCATATTTCTATTATATAGTTTTGTATAAACAATATCACAACCAGCATCTTTTATTATTTTTTCAACACGTTTAGAAGTATTCACAGGAACCCCGATTTTACAACCCGGTCTTGTTCTACATATAATATAAATCATAAGTGCCTGAGAATCTTCTTTTGAAATTTTTTCACCATTTTCATCCACAAGGAAAATCTTTTCTGCTCCCGAATCCATCATAACACCAAGGTCGGCATTCAGGGATTCAACAATGTCACCAAGTCGTTTATAATCCTGTCGAAATTCCTCTGTAGTTTTAGTAAGCCTCTTAGAATCTTCATAAGAGTTCAGCGCAATTATCTCACAGTTAAACTCACTTAAAATGGAGGGGAAAATATTTGATGCAGAGCCAAAAGAATAATCCAGCACAACTTTTAATTTAGCCTCTGAAATCTCTTTTGCGTCAACAAAGTCAATCACTCCCTCTTTATAATATTCAAGCACACGATGCGGAAAAGTAAGCTGACCAACTGATGAAATTTCAGAACGCGGGAAATCCTCTCTAAAGAAGTTCTTTTCTACAGCTTTTTGCTTTGCAACAGTAAAATCCATTCCTTCATCATCAACAAACTTCACATCAAGAAGTTTAGGATCTACAGGAGACATGTGAGTATGAATACCGCTCATAATATTTCTTTCAGCTATTTGAAATCTGTGAACTGGAACTGGCACATTTCTTAAATCCTGAACATTTACGCCGACAGAGAGAAGCCCGGAAATAAAAGCCCGGTTTATAAGCCTTGAAACACCGTGACCATCTCTACCAGTGGCAATCACAGTTCCTTTGCCTAAAGCGGCTCCCATAGCAGCGCCAACCTTTGAGGCAAATTCTGGAGTGATTTCATGATTGGCAATACCCACAATACCATGAGTATTAAAAAGCTGTTTAGACCATTTATCACCCCAAACAAGTGAAGCTCCTAAAACAGCCCCGTCTTCAAGAACTTTTCCAGGCCACATCTTAACTTCAGGTTTGACAGTGGCCCCTTTACCAATCTTGCATTTTTCTCCAACAACTGAGCCCGTACCAATATATGCCTCGTCCATAATCTCAACATCATTACATATTATATTTTTATCAAGAAAAGCTTCTTCTCCAATCTCACAGTTTTCCCATATAACAGAGTCTACAATACGCGCATCGCTTCCAATTCTGACATTATTATGAATTACCGAGTTTTTTATATAAACATTATGCCCGATTTTACAGTTATTTCCTATAAGTACACCGCCTTCAAATTTATGTTCATCAGGAATTCGACAATCCTTACCAATCCAGACATCACGGCCAACAGTATCGATTCTCTTGCTGGGTATATCAGCCTTTACATTACCAGAAATCACGTCCATATTTGCATCTCTATAGGCGTTAATATCTCCAACATCTTTCCAGTACCCTTTAGAAACATGACCAAAAATTGGAATCTCTTTTTCTAATAATTTCGGGAATAAATCTTTTGAAAAATCAAAATCAGTTTTTTCAGGAATTTCATCAAGAATTTCAGGTTCAAAAATATAAATTCCTGTATTTATAGTATCACTGAAAACCTGACCCCAGCTTGGTTTTTCAAGAAAACGTACTATTCTGCCATTTTCATCAGTAATTACAATACCAAAAGCTAGAGGATTCTCAACACGTGTCAGTAAAATTGTTGCAGGGGATTTTTTATCTTCATGCCAGGTAATAGCCTTTTCCAGGTCAAAATCAGTAAGTACGTCGCCTGATAGCAGAATAAATCTTTCGTTTAAAACTTTTTTAGCCATACGCACAGAACCGGCAGTTCCGTAGTTATCTGCTGTAGTAACATACTCCATCTTAATACCAAACTCAGAACCGTCACCAAAATGGTCGGTAATAACATCAGGTTGATGATATAATACAGAAACAACCTCTTTTATACCAATCTTTTTCAGATTATGAACTATATGCTCCATCATAGGAATATTAACAACCGGTGCCATAGGTTTAGGAATCCTGTTTGTAACAGGTCTGAGTCTAGTACCAAAACCACCTGCCATAATAACTGCTTTCATAATATATCCCCCTTTAAGAAATTCTGTAATTTTAATATAAGATATAATATAACACAAAAAAGGCAATTCTTTCAAATTGCAGATTGATTTTTTTGTAAAGTTTTGGATTCTCATGATAATATAAAATAAAATTTAAGAGGTTTATTCCGATGAAATATTTTTATCATAATTGTTTTGGAATTGAAATTGAAAATAAAACCTTTATATTTGATATTCCAGATATAAGTTTTTTACCTGAAAAAATTGAAAAAGAAATTATTAAGTATATAAAAAATAAAAATTTATATGTATTCTTTTCACATTCACATGCTGACCATTTTAGAAGCAATATTAATAGTTTAATCCATTTTTCTGAAAATACAACTGTGTTTGCTCCAGAGGATGTTATGCATTTAATATGTTCTGATAAATATTTTAATAAAAAATCTCTTCACCAAGATGAATTTTATAATTTAAAAGAGTTTAAACTTCAAACTTTCAAAAGCAATGATGAAGGATTGGCTTTTCTATTTACCTTTAACGACAAAAAAATTTACTTTGGTGGTGATCTTGCCTGCTGGAAATGGCCGGATTTAACAGATGATGAATATAAATTATATGTTGATTATTTTTATTATATTATTAATTTAATATCAAAAGAAAAAATTGATATAGCTTTTACTAACTGGGATGCACGTTTATCAAATTATTCGGGTGGATTAGATTTTTTTAATAAAGTTAAACCTGATATTTTTGTGCCAATGCATTTTTTTGGTGATTTAACAATTATGAAAAGTGTAAATGTTCCCAGTAAAAATTTATTTGATTATACAATGGTAAAAAGCCTTCGGCTTAGTTAAATCACCTAAAGGTGATAGTAAATG
>JBNJGP010000078.1:0-12416 GCA_051747805.1 Candidatus Muiribacteriota bacterium | reverse complement strand
TAGTCCTGAAAGGATTTTTGAGACAACCATGCCCTCGCTTGGTAAACCTGTACTAACAAAGAGCGGAGATAATATTTTTATTTACTGGACAGGAGAATCCTCTGAAGATAGCTATAAAAAAGTATATTATGCTTTTTCAACAGATAACGGTGAAACTTTTTCAGCCCATAAGATTTTATTTCCAGCCGATGAACCGGAAACACAGTTTATGGCTCAGGAAGTTAGTGTGGCTTCAAACTCTACAGATATTGGTGTTTCAATTATAGCAGTAAAACCGGGGAGTCCAATAGAGTCTGATGTTTTATTTATTTCAGATAATTTTTCTGCTATGCAGGGAAAAACCAAACTTTCCTTAGCTGAGTTTAATATTTTAACAGAAGATATAGATTCTTCAGAAAGTTATATCTCAAATTTAAATATTAAAGCTGGCACAAATGAAGATTTTAATATTATTTTTGACAGAGAACTGAATGATATTTCAAGAATTTTTTACTGGAATTCATCTATGGGGGCCGAGGACGCTTCTGAAATTCCCCTGACTTATCAGGATTTAACAGATTCTACAAGTTTTAAAGCTCAGCCCTTTTTGCATTTAAATGGCAATGATGTGAATATTATTTTTAATGAGTTTGTACCAGGGACAAATAATAAACTGGTTTTTATTATCTCATATGATGGAGGCAATGAATGGGAAACTTTAGAAGTAGTCGAAGGACGACTTGACTCATCTTTGGGGTGGCCCTGTTTAAATGAGTTTTCACAGAATTTATATGCTTTGTGGATTGAAGGCGCAAGCGAGTATAATATTAATTATAAAACCCGGGAAACAAATGGGTGGGACTATCAAAGTTATATTTTATCTTTGGAAAATGATTTAGATGACATTAAAAATATTTCATTTGAATCTGGAGATGATAGATTATTTTATTTATATACAGGTGTTTCTGGCAGTAAAGACCTTTATTTTGGATTTTCTTCTCTTGCAACAGATGAAGATGACGAAGATTTTCCAAAAGTTATAAACAGGTTTCCCGAGCCGGGTTCTGAAGATAATCCCAGAAAAATTGGTGTAAGAGTTGAGTTTTCAGAAGAAATGAACACAGACACTTTTAATCTAAATAATCTGAAGTTTACAGAATCAGGAATAAACGTTCCAGCCGATTTAGAAGTTCAATCTTCCACTATTGTCTTAATAAAACCAACTAGTACCCTTAATGAAAATACTGAATTTACAGTAAGTGTTTCTGGTGTGCTTTCGCTTACTGGAAAACAGGTGGTGCCGGCTACATGGGAATTTAAAACAGGTGCCCAGGATACTTCGTCAACAGGTGAAATAACCAGAACTATTACGTACCCAAATCCTTTCCGGGGCGGGGTATTCCGTTTTAACTATGATTTTTCAAGACCTGCACAATCTGTTCAAATCAGTATTTTTGATATGCAGGGCAGAGTTATTAACAGATTAAATGCCTCAGACACGGGCGGGGTTTCATCCGACCTTATATGGGATTTAATGGATAGAAGAGGGAACAGGGTTGGAAACGGTGTTTATATTTACCGGATAAGTGCTGACTTCGGAGATAAAAAACAGACAAAAGATGGGAGGTTTATAATTGCAGAATAAAATTTTAATCCCCCTTATTTTACTGGTTCTGATATATAGTTTACATGCTGGAGTAATTCTTGACTCCATTACAAAGTATAATTTAGGAGTTAGACCAAATTCTATGGGCGATACTTTTGTTGGTATGGCAGATGATATTTCATCAATGATATATAATCCGGCTGGGTTGTCAAAGATGGATTATACTTCTTTTTATTTTCTACATAAAAATAAATTTTCTTCAGATATAAAAAATGATTATTTTGCCTATTCACGTCCATTACTTGGGGGAGTTGCGGGTTTATCTTTAGCAAGAGAAAGTGTTGATAATATTCCTGAAACAGATTCGTCCAGAAATATTATAGGTATGCTTAACGTTTCAAAATCAATGTTTAATATAAGTTATTCAAGAAAATTATCTGCTCGTGAAAATTTAGGTTTTTCGTTAAAATATCTTGAAAATGACCTTGCCGGACTGAAGGGTACGGGACTTGGTTTTGATATAGGATATTTACGAAAAGTTCACAGACGTTATACATTTGGATTAAGTATAAAAGATTTGTTTTCTGGTATTGACTGGGATTCAGGAAAAAATGATTCAATTCCGTTAAGCTATAGAATTGGGTTAGGATATGAATCAAGACTAAAAGATTTCAGATATGGTGTGGATTTTATAGTTGAGGAAAAAGGAAATGATTATTTTAGCTTTGGTGGGGAATATAAGGTTTCAGAAAATGGTATAATTCGTGCAGGTTTAAAAGATGGTAATATAACTGCTGGATTTTCTGTGCTCCATGATTCCTGGTTATTTGATTATGCTTATCAAACACATGGAATAGAAAACACATCTGTTTTTTCCCTTACAATGAATATAAGTGACATTATAACAAAGGCTGATAGAGAAATTGAAAGGGCAAGAGATGGTCAGATAGTTAGAAAGGCAAGAACAGTTCCGCAGGATAGAACTAGAGATTATGCAAGTATTTCTTCGGCTTCCCAGCCTGTGCAAACTGTTTTAGAGGACTATTCTTCAAGATTTGCTTCTGAAGAAGCTGAAAAAGTCAAAGAAAAAATTGAAATGAGAAAAGAAAAGCTTAGCATTCCCGATGAGGCAAAAATGCGTTATAAACTTGGCAACACTTACGTTCTTGAGGGGGTTTACTCTCAGGCAATAGAAGAATATCTAAAAGCTTTAGAAATTCATCCGCAATATGCTCAGGCAAGATACAACCTGGCGGCTCTTTATGAAAAAATGGGAGTTAGAGAACGGTCTATTCAAGAATATCAGCTTGTTACAGAAATTGACCCTATGAATATTAATGCTTATATGGCCCTTGGTAAATTATATCAGGATATAGGAAATATAGGTGAGGCGATAAAACATTTTAATAAAGTAATAATTATTGCTCCAAACTCTGAAAGTGCAAAACTTGCAGAAAAACTAATGGAAAATTTATAAAAAACTAAGAACATATTTAAAAGAAATATAAAACTATTACAATATAATTTCTTATAATCTGCTTGATATCTGCTCCTATTATAATTAGACCTTGCTTTATTCTCATTGAAAAACAACCTTACACTACTTTTAAAAGGTAACTGGTTTTGGTGAAAAAAATTAAAACTTGCATTTTTCTATTGAAAATATTAAAATCTAATTCCGTAAAAAACAAGGGCCTATAGCTCAGTTGGTAGAGCCCCCGGCTCATAACCGGGCGGTCACTGGTTCGAATCCAGTTGGGCCCACCATTAAAAACATGGGCTCCCTTCGTCTAGAGGCCCAGGACACAGGCCTTTCAAGCCTGCGACAGGGGTTCGAATCCCCTAGGGAGCACCATTTTTTTTAGGAAGTCATAATTTATGAATTTCAATATCCAACATCTTTTAAAAATATTAAACTCAAAAGCCCCTTTTAAAAATTCAGAAAACTGGGACAATACAGGTTTAATTATTGGCAGTCGTAAAAGTTATGTAGAAAAGATTTTTATTTGTGTTTCTCTTAATGCTGAAACACTGGATGAGGCGTTGAAAAAAGGGTGTGACACGATTATTACCCATCATCCCCCTATTTTTAATAAAATAAATAAGATAATAAAAGAAGATAATAATATTATTTTTAATTTAATAAAAAATAATTTAAATGTAATTTCACTTCATACTAATTTTGATATTGAGTTCTGCCGGGATTTTCTTCCGGATTGTTTAAAAAACCTATCACATAATTTAAAAACTCTTTCAGTTGTCTCTAAAGAAACCTTATATAAGATGGCTGTTTTTGTACCAAAAAAATATGTTGAAAAGGTTCGCAGCAGTATGTTTGAAGCAGGAGCGGGCTCTATTGGAGAATATTCTAACTGTTCTTATAATAGCGACGGTTATGGAACTTTTCTTCCTGAAGATAATACTAATCCACATATAGGTAAACCGGGAAAACTTGAAAAAGTAGAAGAAATTAAAGTAGAAACTATATGCAGTGAAATTTTTCTGGATAAAGTGAAAAATAGTATGATTTCCTCTCATCCCTATGAAGAAGTTGCGTATGATATATACGAGCTTAAACAGACCGGCCGAAAAAAAGGTTATGGGTTATGTGGAAGTTTTAACGAAAGGGTTAAACTGAATAATTTATATTTAATCTTAAAAAAAGAATTTCCTTTTTTAAGAGTAAGTGGTAATGCAGAAAAACAATTAAAGAAATTTGCTTTCTGTAATGGTGCAGGGGCTTCTTTTATAGATAAAGTTATTTCTTATGGTGCAGATGTATTTATAACATCTGATGTGAAGTTTCATGAAGCTTTTGATGCTTCTCAAAAAGGATTAAGTATAATAGATATTGGCCATTTTGAAAGCGAAGAGAGTTTTAGTAAAATAATTAAGCAAAAAATGGAATTAGAGCTTAAACAGTTTAATGTTAATTTAATACTTTCTGCTGATGAAAAGGGTGTTTTCTGGAGTTAAGGTATGGTTGGAGCAAAACAATTCTAAATGAAATATATAAAAATAATAATATTCCTTGTATTTATTTCAACAAGCTCGTTTATTATTTATGATTACGTTCAGAATTTAACAGAAAATAAACCTGAGCTGGATTTTATTGTTGAAAATAGACCTGTTGTTGACAGGGCTAACTTTGTTAATATTCACCATAGAATTGCTATTCAGGATATAATTGAATTAATTGAAAATACAACCGGCATTTCAATATTTATTATTACTCTTGAAAATTCTATGAATTTTATTAATACTGATTTAACTAAAATGCTTCTTCAACGATGGAATAAAGTAAATGGGCTAGAAGGTGAAAATTCCGTTGTACTTGCTTTCTATAAACATGAACCCGAGGTTAATTTGGTCCATACAAAAGATTTGGATTATGTGCTGAATGAAAAGTTCAGTAAAAATCTTATAAACAGTATGAAAGAAACTTTTAATACGGCAGATAATTATATGAACGTTTCCCTTAAAGAGGGGCGCGTATACGATGAAAGATATAAAGAAATTATTGGTGAAGGTATAAAAGAAGGCTTAAATGACTTAAAAAATCAGCTTCAAAGTGCTGTGCTAACTCTTTCAAGGGCAGAATATCAGCTTCAGAAAGAAGATACTAATACCACAGATCCACGCCTGGTTAAACTACTTTTTGATAATACATTTATGCTGGCTCTGCTCATAGGTGCAACGGCACTTGTAACTGGAGGCTTTTTTTATTATAATATAATTAATATATGTCCCCAATGCGGGAATAAATTAAAAAGCGACGTGGTTATTATAACTTATCCCGGTCCTGACTCGCCCGGGGTTAAAGAGTTTAAAAAAAGCTGTTTAGCCTGCGGTTTTTCTCAGAAAGAAAGACAGGTTTTTTTTAAAAATAAATTATGGAAAAGATAACAGGGCGGGTATTCGCGGGAACTTATTCCCGAGGAAAGTCCGAACTGCTGGGGCACAAAGCCAGGTAACGCCTGGGCAGGGAAACCTGACGGAAAGTGCAGCAGAAAAAATACCGCCTTCTGCTTTTTTGTAGAATGGTAAGGGTGAAATGGTGAGGTAAGAGCTCACCAGTATTGAGGTTAACTCAATAGCTTTGTAAACCCCTTTGGCAGCAAGACCAAATAGGGTGGTGACATGCCCTGTCGTATTCCACCGGGTTGGTCGCTAAAAAAGATAAGGGATTATTTTTTTAGATTAATGAATACTAATTACAGAATTCGGCTTACAGCTCTGTTTCTTTTCCTTTCCATAATTAATATAATAGCTTCTCCTGCGCCTCAGACGATGTATGCAGAGGCAGTTTCCCATTATGACAAAAAAGAATTTGATGAGGCTGTTGATATATTAAAATTCATATACGAAAATTTTCCTGATAATGATTGGGCAGATGCTTCATTATATTTGATTGGAGACAGTTATATGAAACAGTCTGAGTACGAACAGGCAATAAAATATTTTGATAAAATAATACAAAAATATCCTGATTCTCCTTTAATCAGTGATGCACTTTTTTTTAAGGGAAAATGTTTTTATCTTCAGCAGAAATTTTCCAGTATGATAGATGTTTTTGAAAACTTTTTAATTAAATTTTCCGAGAGTTACTGGGACTTTGAAATTCTTTCCATGTTAAAAGAAGTAGAGGAAAAAGAGGGGAAAAGAGTTGATATAATTTTTTATAATATAGCACTTTCACTGCATGAAAAAGGAGAGACTTCGAAGGCGCAAAAATACTATGAAAATATAATTCTTAATTATACTAAGTCCTCATTTTACAATGATGCTTTGTATATGCTTGGAGAAATTAACAGTAAAAAGGGCGAATTTAAAAAAGCTTTAAATTTTTATAAAAAAATTTCTGAGAATTCAGATTATTATTTTAGAGCACTCTATAAAATAGGAGAAATTAAGTTTAATTTGTCAGATTATAAAGATGCGCTTAGTTTTTTTGAGCTGGTTTTTGAAAAATCTCCCTCAGAAAATAGACATAAGATAATAGATTCATACTATATGTATGGCGAAAGTCTTCTTAACCTTGAAAAAACAGAAAAAGCATTATCATTCTTTAATGAGTTTATTGAAAAATATCCCGATACAGAGTGGACTATTAAAGCAGAAAAAATTATTGAAAGATTAAAAAAGGATAAACCGGAAGAATTTATAATTGATACAGATAAATTTTCATCAATTACTTCTATTGCCGAAAGAGAAAAACGAGAACGTATTGAGAAAATGGCTGCGCGCATAAAGGCAAGGGATAAAAAAGAAATTGAAGTTCATCCGGTTGATATACGGGAAAATATTTTAAATCAAGCTAATTCTAAATTTGAAAATAATCTTTATTTTGATGCTTTGAATCTGCTCAGTTCGGTTTCAGAAGATAGTCAAAATGACCCGGAAATATATTTGCAGCTTGCCCTCCTTTATAATCAGATGAAAGATACTGAAACAGCTTTGGAATTTGTAGAAAAATATTTGAATTATGGTGGCGCAGATAATGCTGTTTATAACTTTTATGCTTATTTAATGTATAAACTTAATAAAATGGAGGAAACTATTGACCTTTATAAGAAAGCTTATTCCCTTGAAGAACTTCCCAGGCAGAAGGAGGAACTTAGACTTGCAATTGAAAGAGTGCGGTTTGAAAATTAAAATTATTATTATCTTTATTATTTTTATAGCTGTTTTTTCAAGTGCCAGCGAAGACGGGCTTTTTGAAAAAGGGTTAAATTATTTGAATAATAATGAATTAAAAAAGGCAGAAACTGTTTTTACCCGCTTATATATGGAAGATGAAACTGATTACAGAGTATTAAATAATCTGGGTGTTGTATTTTTTGAACAAAAACAATATAATAAAGCGTATAATCTTTTTGATAAGGCTAGAAAAATCCAGCCGGATTATAAAAATGCCTATATCAATATGGGATATGTTTATTTTGAAAGAGATGCCTGGCTCGATATGCTTGAACTTGCCCAAGAGGGAAAAAAGTATTTTAAAGATGAATTAGACAGTATTTTACTGCTTGAATCATATGCCTGGTATAGAATGAGAAGATTTGAACAATCAAAACAGATTTTTGATAAAATTAACAAAAAAAATATTAAAAAAGAAATATATAAACTATATGAACATCTTGAAAAAAAACTTAGGCTTTTGCCTTAAATGGGGGAATAAATGTTTTATAATGAAAAACAGTTTATCGAAAACGGAACAAAGCATATGGAAGAGGAAGATTATGCAACTGCCCGACTAGAATTTGAAAAGGCCCTGAATCTGATTCCTGCCAAAAATAAAAAAGAAAGAAAGGAAGTTAAAAAAAATTTTATTTTCTGCAGCGAAAAACTAGCAGACTCTCATTTTCAGTATGGGTTAAATTTTTTAGAGGATGGTAAATATGAGCGGGCACTTGATGATTTTAATGCTGCAATGCTTTTGACTGAGGATAGTAATAAAAAGAAAGAGATAGAAAAAAAACTGAAAAAAATAGAAGAATTAATTGAAAGAGAAGAAATCCTTTCCTATATTAAAGAAAATCTGGAGCATGGAAACGATTTTTATGAAAAAAAACAATATGCCGAAGCCTATGTAGAGTTTAAAGAGGCCTGGGAAGTAACTCGGAATTTTAAAAATTTAAAAGATATAAATGAAGATTTGAAGGAAAAACTGACCAGAATTGAACATTTCCTAGTTAGAAAATATTTAAAAACTTCAAAAAAACATATTAGTTCTGGTAAGTACGAACATGCTCTTGAAGAACTTCAGCAGGCACAGGCTATAGTTGATGATTTTGATGTTGAAGATGTAAAAGAAATTGAAAAACTGTATAAACAGGTTAAAAAACATTTAATGGGAGAAATTTTCTTAAAGGATAATAAGTCCCGGGAAAAAATGCTTGAAAAGGCAATAGAGGAGTTTGAGCATTACACTGATTTATATTTTAAATTTGTGTTTTCAGAAGCAAATCCTTATAATCCAACTGCAGGAAATAAATATGAAAAACTATATAATATAAAAAGAAAAAATTTAGCTATAGTTTATGAGAAAATTGGTGACGAATATACAGCAGAGGGCAAATATGCTGTTGGCCTGAAATTCTATCAGGACGCATTATCAGTTTTAAACGAGGATGAAGTTGAGTATGTTGAAGTTTCTGGAAAAGTCGAGGTTGCAAAAAGGTTAAAGGAAAACAAATGAAAATACTTTTACTTGAAAAAATAAAATCTATTAAAAATCTTAATATGCTTCCGGTTGTTGTAAGCAAATTGCTTGAAGTTACTTCAAACCCAAAAAGTTCTGTGGATGACGTTTCAAAAATTGTTTCAAGTGATTTTACTCTAAGTGCCAATGTGTTAAAAATTGTCAACTCCCCATTTTATGGGTTTCCACGTAAAATAACAACAATTAGTGAGGCCCTTGTAATACTTGGTTTTACCGATATACGAAATATAGCATTATCACTTACGATTTTTGATAAGCTTGGTTCAAAAGGTAAAATGGATGTGAACAAATTCTGGGAACATTCTCTTGGAGTTGGAATTGGTGCAAAAATTCTGGCCCAGAAAATTAAATATGTTAAACCTGAAGAGGCTTTTATCTGCGGATTAATTCATGATATTGGAAAAATTATTTTATCTGAATATTTTCCTGATAAATTTGAAAAAATTAGTGAAATAATTAAAACAAAAGAAGTGAATGCCTGGGAGGCCGAAGAAACAGTACTTGATGGGATTAATCATGCAAAAATCGGCGGCTGGGTAATTGAAAAATGGCAGATTCCACAGATAATTACTCGAACAGTTGCCTGGCATCACTCTCCTGTTATTGCAGGAAAAGTTGACGAGCTGTCAGCCTGTGTAAATATGGCCGATACAATTTGTAAAATAAAGAATGTTGGTTATAAAGGCGACAGGGTTAAACCTGAAATTATTCCAGAGGTAAAAAAATACTTTAAAACTGATGAAAAATTAGTTGAAGAGGTTTATGAGTCTATTCTGAAAAAAATAAAACATGCTCAGATTTTTGTAAATCTTGCAAAAGGAAAAAATTAAAATATGAAATGCCCGTATTGTCAGAGCGAAATTGATGAAAGAGCCATCAAGTGCCGTTACTGTTTTTCAATGATTATTGAAGAAAAAAAAGATTATAAAAAATTTTTTTTTAAAAGTGTTACAAATTTTTTAATTATTTTTACTTCTGTATTTCTTGCTCTTATACTTGTTTTATATTTTGCCTATTCAAATTATGTTTATTTTGAGGCAAAATACGATAGAAAGAATTTAACTGAATGCAGGGAGAACATTGAATATATTAATGAGATTTTAAACTATTATGAAGTGCGAACAGCCCAGAGTATTGAAGAGTTAACCCCGCAGAATATTTCAAGAATTGGAATACTTCTTGAACAGGAAGATTTTTTTATTCCTGAATGTGGTTTAGGCGGGGAGTATGAAATATTTGAGAAAAATAAAGTTAAATGCAGCATACATGGTGAGCTTTGATAAAAGAACAAAACCGGTTCAGATTTTCTAAATTATTTTTTATGTCAGATCCTATCTTAAAAATAAATTAAATTTCAAATCTATATTTACCGAAAATAAACACAAATAAACAAAAAAAATTTAATTTTTAATTAAAGGAGCTTTATTTATGAACAAAAAACATTTTTTCGTGTTTATCGCTCTCACCTTATTTTTATTGATAATTATAGGATGTGGTGACAAAGATAGTGGACTGGTGGGAGTAGCAATGTATGATGATGGAGAAGCTCCTGCAATACCTCAGGGAGTTCAGGCTAAAAGTGTGTACCTTTTTTCAGACCCTACAATGGGTTCTAATCAGAAGAGATATAAGGTTGTTTTAAGATGGAATAAGGTAACAGAAAATATTAAGGGAGAAGAAAAAGATAATATTATTGGTTACAAGATATATAGAGATGATACTAATAAACCAATAGGAATTACAGATGCGGATACTTTGATTTTTGAGGATAATTCATCAGAACTTCGTGAAGGTAAAAGTTATGCTTACTATGTTACAGCATTTGATTCTCTTCTCAGAGAAACACGTTCGGATGCCCAGCGTATTCGTATATCCCCAACTCATGCTTCAGGTCATATGCCTGACAGACCTTTAAACGTTAAGTTGATTTGCGAGTCGAACCTGAGTATTACTATGGTATGGGATAGACCAGAAAATATATCAGATCTTCAGGAGGCCAACGATCCAATAGATTCATATATTGTTTACAGAAAAGATGGAGAAAATGGTCTTTTTAAAATACTTACGCAGGTAGCCGGAGATCAGTCTTTTTTCTGTGATCCTATGGTGGTAGAAGGAACCCGCTATTATTATAAAGTCAGGGCAGTTACTGAATCCGGTATGTTAGGAATTGAATCAGAGGTTAAAAGTAAAATGGTTACTTATGATTATAACGACGATGGTTTTGCTCCTGGTGCTCCTCTATGGGATAAGGTGGTTGAGACAACAAAAGATGGAAATCCTCATGCCAGACGACTTACATGGGAATCTCCTGAATATGCGGACAATGGTTCAAATGGAAGTGACCCTGCTAGTAATGTTGCAGGATATAAAATTTTTAGAAGTGAATCCAAAAAAGATGGATACAATCTAGAAGCTCTTCTTGAAGATAAAACTTCCTGGACAGATGTTGATACTATTGGCGTGGATGGAAATCCTGTTGATTACTGGTACAAAATTGCCGCTTATGACCATGCAGGAAATACAAGTGATAAAACAGCTCCTCTTAAAGTAGGTAAAACTCCGGTTGATATGCCAAGAGAGTTCAGGGGAGAAATTGACCACGATGACTATATTATTTTAAGATGGCTTAAAGAGCCGGGATATGATTATCATATATATGAGAGTAGAAATGGCAGTGTATTCCGTAGAATGAGAGAAAACTTTAATGACGAAACAATTCCTGATTACGGTGAATTTGAATACAGTCCTCGAAGAGTTCAGGATAATAAGTTTTATTATTATAAGATCTCTGCTGTAGATAAGACATCAGGCGAAGAGTCTAACAAAACTTATTTTGTAAGAATTCACAGGTATGAAGGGGCTGCTGGACCGCAGATTGTAGAAATAAATGCTACAAATATGGTTAATTCAGTTCAGGCAAGAACAATAATTGAAGCAACAGATGGCTTTCAAAGAGGCTGGAATGTGATAAATGATGATGAGTATATTTTAAGAACAGATGCAAGAAATGTTGACGGTGAAAACATTCAGACGCTTCATTTTAGTCCCGCTAATTCAAATGAATCAGTTACAAGCAACAGGGATTACTGGTGGGCTTCTGACGGAAACTCAATAAACTCTTCTTCAACTGCCGGGCTTGGATATAGAACATGGTGGAGATGGGCTGATCAGTTCAGAATGGTATGGGTTCCTCAGTCAAGTGGTATATACAATTTTGAAGTTGAGTTCATTGAAACAGAAACTGGTGGAAGATATTGGACTCTATTAAGAACAGAAAGTTCAATTCTGGGTTCGGGATATGATATATCAACAAATTCAGGTGGTTCAACAAATTACAGTAATTTTGTTGACTGGCCCGATGTTTATCTTAACGCCCATGAACCTGTTTACTTTGTTTTCAGTGCTACACAGAGAATTCCTGAAACATCATATAATCATTCAGAGGTAAGAGATAATAGAACAATAGATATAAGTAAAATAAAAATTGAGAGAAGAGATTAAAGGCAACTATTGTTGCCGGTAAAACTAAGAAAGTAAAACGAGTGGTCAGGCCTACACACTTTGCTTTTTCGCAAAGTGATGTCGGTGCTGACCCCATCAAAT
>JBNJGP010000077.1:0-12454 GCA_051747805.1 Candidatus Muiribacteriota bacterium | reverse complement strand
TTTAATTTACTTTACTGTTATCGTTAGATAACTTTACTATCACCTTTAGGTGATTTTACTAAGCTGAAAGCTTTTTACTTTTATGTCGGCCTGACCACTAAAGGATTTTCGACTAAATTGAGAATTGCTGTACTGAATTTCTAAATCTTTCTTTTTTTAAAAAAAAATGGTATTATATTTAAAATTGTTTAAATAAAAACAAAAAGGAGTTAATAATATGAAATCAAAAAAAATATTTTTAAATTTACTATGTTTATCATTACTGATTTTGACAATAATCGCTACAGGTTGTGGAAGAAGAAGAAGTAAACCCGCGCCTGAGGGAAGAACTGAAGTTGTTGAACAAAGTCACAGCGAGAGACCACAGTGGACTACAGTTTTGTTTACTGAAACTTCCGATGAATATTATTATTCTGGGCAGGCTTCAGGGCGTGATTATGGTTTGACAGTAAGACTGGCTAAAGCTGAGGCGTTAAAAAATATGGTGGAAAATATTGAGGTTATGGTTAGAACAGAATTCACCTCTGTAGTTAAAGAATACTCTAAAGATAGCGAAGTGGGACGGTTTATAGAGGATGGTATTTCAATGGTGAGTGAAAATGTTAGAGTAAGAGGCCTAAATTATAAAGAAGTATATTTTGAAAAACTCGAAAAACAGCTTGATGGCTCAGTTGAATATCAATACGATGTATGGTCGCTTATTGCTATAGATATTGAGGATTACTATAAGGCAAGACGCGAAGTAATTGACCGTATGCACAGAGAGGCTCAGGAAAAAAATGCTGATGATCTAATCGAAACTGCAGAAACTCTTAAAAGTAATTTATTAAATAATTAAAATAATGAATCTTAAAAACATATTGATAAAAAAAACACTTGTTCTTTTTATTGTTTTTATAATCAGTTTTATTTCATATTCTGATAATCTGCTTTATCAATCACAGGAAACTCGTCCGGGCTGGATAACTTCTCCGCCAGAAAACTCGTACACCGGTATATATGAAAATGCATTAACACTTGAGGAAGGTATAAAAAAAGCAATAAGAAATGCTATGAGTTATGTAATGATGAATGTCGGAGTTACAGTTTCAACAGAGCTTGAGCTCGAAACACAGGTAACAGGAATTGACACTATTCATAATTTAAGTGAAAAGCTTGAAACCACAGGGCAGGCCGAAATTCGCGATCAGAGAATTCAGAATATTTACTATGAAAAATACGGTCCAAAATCATCTCCTGAATACAGGGTTTTTGTTTTATTGCACTATCCTCAGGAAGCTATATATGAGGCAAGAAAATGGGTTGAAAGAGAAATAAATTTAATTGAAAAAAACTGGCAGGAGTCTAAAAAAAAAATTAAGGAATTAAAAAGAAATCATCAGATAAGCGATTGTTTACAGCTACTTTCCAGAAATCTTACCAGGGCCTTGAATTTTGGACTTGAAAATATTATTGATGAAGTTTCTACAATTGGTTTTGATATTATTTCAAATTTAGAAATTAAAACTCAAATTTTAGAGGATAGTATAATAAAGGTTCAAACTTTTTATAATGACGGTCAACAATCAACTCCTCAAAGAGGTATTTTTTTAAAAGCCTCTTTTGTTAAAGGGGAGGGTATTATATCTCCTTATATGGTATCTGACCGAAATGGTGAGGCCAGAATAAAAGCAAGATTTATTAAATACCAAGATAATGAAGCCGAGCTGGAGTTTGGAATTAACCTTTCTTCATATCAGAATTTTGATAGAATTCAAAAGTTAAATCAAATTGTCCAGTCAAAAAAGTTAGTTAAAACACTTCAGAGACCCAGAGCTACTATTGTGATTTTTCCTTTTGAAGAAACAGATAATCTGCAAAAAACAGAAGTCTTTTCAAATTCTTTATATGATAGACTTTTAACAAAATTCACCTCGCCGCAGGAAATAAGGGTTTTAGATTATAAGAATTTTTCTGAATATGAATTGGAAAAAGGGGTTGAAGCGGATTTTATTATAAAAGGAAAAATAAAAAATATTTCTGATAAATATAAGGTTAGTGCTAGGTTAATGACGGGGCAGGGCGAAATTAAAGATAATTTTACTCTTAACATAGAAAAAGAAAACGTTAAAAATAAAACAGATATTATTTTCGACAGGTTTATTAAACATTTTTTGCCTGATTTTATTTATTTGCAGAAAGTTGAAAGTAATCCTCCTTCAATTATATTAAGACCTGGAATAAAGCAGTATTCTCTTCAAAATTTAAAGGTCAGGGAGTTTTATTCAGATGGTAGAAAAAAAGAAAGTACAAAAGCCCATTTTGAAATAATCAGCGGAGAGGCTGAGCTGAAAAATAAACTTCTTCATATAAAGCCTGCTGCCGAAAAAATAGTTATAGGTATAACAGTTTCAGGTAAATATTATACTAAAAAAACAGAATTTAAAATTATAATTGACGCAGAAGCCGAGATTTCTCTTGTCGAATCCCTTAATACATCACTTTTTGTTCAGACTGATGGGGATAAAAAGTGGTTTGGGCAGACAGAAGAAACTCAAAATGGTTTAAGTGCAGCCAGAAGTCCCTTGCTTGAATATGGAAAATCTTATATTGAAACAGAGGTTGAGGGCCCAGGAATTTTAAGTTTTTTCTGGAAAACAAATTCTTTAAAAAACATTGATTTGCTGATGTTTTATATAAACAATAGAATTCGTGACTCAAAAACGGGTAAAACTGACTGGGAGTATAGAACTTTTGAAATTCCTGAAGGAACTCATTCTTTAAAGTGGGAATTTGAAAAACACAGCAGCGTTAGTCCAGAAGAAAGTTATGCTTTACTGGATAAGTTATCTTTTGATTTGTCTGAAGTGGATAGCAGCGGGTACAAATGGAGGCAGATTACAGAAAAAGCAGAATTTTCCCCCCGGCAGGGTCATGCTGTTACGGTATGGAATAATAAAATTTATCTGACAGGCGGTGAGGTTGGTTCCTCAAGAAGAAGAGATGTATGGGCAAGCGAAGATGGTATTGAATGGAATAAAATTACCTCAAATGGTGGTTTCGCGGGAAGAAAAGACCATGCATTAGTTCAATGGAATAATAGGCTGTGGATTTCTGGTGGATATTGTCATTTTGGCAGATTAAGGTCGGACGTATGGAGTTCAGCAGACGGAAAAAATTGGGAACAAGTTACTCAGAGAGCCCCATGGGATGCAAGACAGGGACACTCGATGGTTGTTTTTGATGATAAATTATGGGTTTTTGGCGGAAAATCTTCAAAAGAGTTTAAAAATGATATATGGGTTTCTGAGAATGGAAGAAACTGGACTCAGGTTCATACTTCAAAACCTTTTAAAGCGAGAGGTTATCACGGTACAGCTTTTTTAAAAGATAAAATAATAATTGCAGCTGGCGAAAGCAATCAGGGCAACCTGAATGATTTCTGGATTAGCCAGGATATTAAAAACTGGGAATTAAAAAGCGGAAACTCTGGCTTTAATATACGAAAAGGACTTGAGATAGAAAGTTATAATAGTAAAATATGGATGGTCGGCGGTGAATCAGGAAGTGGCCAGTTTAAAGTTTATTATAATGATATATGGTACACTGATAATTTAAACAGTTGGATAAAAACAGTTGAATTACCTGATTTTGCAGGTCGAAGCGGCCATGAGGTAATAAGATTTAAAGATAATCTCTACATAATAGGTGGAAGAGGCTCACGCGCAAGATTAAATGATGTGTGGAAACTCTCACTTGATTAATCAGATTTATTGTCTTTTAACTTTACAGCAGTTCCATAAATATGATAAGAAAAATAGTTCATTCCTCTCTGTGGCAGGAAGTTAAAATCCTGACGTATACCAATAATTGCATCAGCCTCCATTATGTATGCCTTTTTTTTGAGCTCATGCAGACCAATTACAGAGGCCTTGTCCACATCGTTTATAAATTCAACTTGTTCATATTGAAAGTTTAAATTTTTCTTTTTAGAATTTGCATTATATTCTTTTATTCTGTTTACTTCAAAAGAGAGGCGATTATAGCAGGCCTCAAATTCAGTTGCCAGTTTACCAACATTGGCTGTGTTGAAAAAAATAACTCCTAAAATTGAATAATCCCTTTCTAAATCTTCTGTACTAACATATATTTTATTATAGTTTCCGATATCTTCAAGATTTTCTTTTTTATGAAATAGATTTGAGTTTTCATCAGTTTCCTGTGCATTTTCTGGAACATTTGTCTGGTAACCACAGTTTTTACATTTACAGAGGTCGCCAGCTTTTAAGTATTGAGAAACTATATCAAAGTTACATACTGGACAGTTAAACTTTAAACCCATAAAATCACTCCTTTATTTGGAGTATATCATATCATAAGGGGGTCAGGCCTTTCAAGTTTAAAATTTATTACTAAAAAATTCTTATTGAGAATTGCTGGTCTTTAAATTAGTTGATTGCTTTCAATTTATAAATTAGTTATAATAAAGAAAATTTAGTAATAACTGAAAACTAAATAAAAAAGACAGGTATTAATGCTTATAAATGAGGAAATCTTGTTAAATATTAAAGGAGGATTTTTTTATGGCTACATTAGTAGGGAAAGTAGTAATTGCGCAGGGCGGAGGACCAACCGCAGTAATTAATCAAAGTCTAGTTGGAGCCGTACTTGAATCAAGAAAATTTCCGCAGGTAACAAAAGTTTATGGCGCCGTCAACGGAGTCAGGGGAATTATTGAAGAAAATTTTATAGATTTAACAATGGAAACCACCAATAACCTTGAAAAAGTAGCGAAAACTCCCGGGGCAGGACTTTTATCAACCCGTGATAAACCTGATGTTAAATACTGTAAAGAAATTTTTAAAGTACTGAAAGCCCATGAAGTTCGATATTTTTTCTATATAGGTGGTAATGATTCAGCAGATACTGTAAGAATTGTTAACGAGCAGGCAGAAGAGGCTGATTATGAGTTCAGAGCCATTCATATCCCTAAAACAGTTGACAATGACCTTGTTATAAACGATCATACTCCGGGATTCCCTTCAGCGGCCAGATTTGTGGCTCAGGCAATAATGGGAGCTAATCTTGACAACAGAGCTCTTCCGGGTGTATATTTAGCAATTGTTATGGGGAGACATGCAGGATTTTTAACTGCTGCAGCCTCACTTGCAAAAAAGTATGAAGATGACGGTCCACATTTAGTATATATACCAGAACATCCTTTTAATATAGATGATTTTATAAAAGAAGTAGATTCAGTTTATAAAAAATATGGACGATGTATTGCCGCCGTTAGTGAGGGAATAACAGCCAAAGATGGTACCCCAATGGTGAGCAGACTTATGGAAAAAGTTGAAAAAGATGCCCACGGAAACGTTCAACTTTCAGGCACTGGGGCTCTTGGAGATTTACTTGCAAACAAAATAAAAGAAAAATTACCGATAAAAAGAGTTAGAAGTGATACATACGGCTACCTTCAACGCTCGTTTATGGATTGTGTAAGTAATGTTGATGCACAGGAGGCTAGAGAGGTTGGTGAAAAAGCGGCGCAGTTTGCCCTGTGGTTAAATATAGACGGTTCAATAGTAATTAAAAGAAAAGCAAACTACTCTGTTGATTATGAATTAGTTCCTCTTGAAGAGGTAGCAGGAAAAACAAAAACAATGCCCAAAGAATTTTATGATATAAAAACAAAAAATGTAACAGAAAAATTTTATATTTATGGAAGACCTCTGGTTGGTTCGGGATTTCCTCAGCCACATAGAATCAGAGCTCCTAAAGTATCAAAAATCTTAGGCAGATAATAATGGCAAATATTAATTTACTTTTTATAACAATATTAGTGATTTTCCCCCTGGTATCATTTTTCCGGGGGGGAATAGCGGAACTTTTCAGCTTTATTTTTATGTTTGCAGTTTTTGCATCAGGAATTTTAATGTACTCAAGAGGTTATTCTTTTATGGTAATAATTGCCCTTTATATTCTTTTATTTATAGGGATTTTTATTATAAGAATGCTTGTAGAAAAACGTATTAAAGAAAGCGACTCGTTTTCAAAAATAAAAAATAACCTGCTTGGACTTTTTATAGGTTTTTTAAAAGTTGGCTTTTTATTTGCTTTTTCCCTTATAATATTTGAAATAGCCTTAATTTTTATGCCTGGCTCAGAAATAAGTCCCCCTCCAATTTTAAACACGTTTAAAAACACAACTAGGTTTATAAATTACTCGGCAATTGCCTCTAACTTAATGTCAAATCCTGATTTATCCGGAAATGATATACAAACAGCTTCTGAATCTAAAAAGGAAGAATCTTCAGAACCTCCTGCTAGTATAGAGGGTCTTGCAAATGATTTAAAGAATAATGAAACAGTTATGGAAATTATGAAAAAACCGGAACTTGTCGAAAAGCTGCATGAACTTGACCTTGAAAAAGCTCTTTCAAATCCTGCTGAAATTATTAATTTGATGAGAGAGCCTGAACTTAGAGCATTATTAACCGATCCTGAAATAAGAGAGATAATTCAGAATCAGGATATTAACGAAATATTCTCTGATTTGAAGAAAATAAAAAAAAATGAATAATTCAAATAGTAAAGTTAAACTAGTTAATATATTTTTGGTTTTTGCACGTATTTCAAGTTTTACACTTGGAGGCGGTCTTGCGATGATTCCGCTGCTTCATAATAATATTTCCTTTAAGAAAAAATGGATAAAGTCAGATGATTTTATAGACTTAACTGGAATGGCACAATCTTTTCCGGGCACCTTTGTTGGAAATCTTGCCACCTTAATTGGTTTTAAATTACGTGGTTTTTATGGTGCGTTGGCAGCATTAAGCGGAACAGCACTTGCTCCTTTTACTGTAATGGTTATTTTGGCCTCTTTTTTTTCTGCCATAGAGGAAAATCCTGTTGTTGAGGCTGTGTTTTCTGGACTTAGACCGGCAGTTATTGGATTAATAGCTGCAAGTGCCCATCTTTTCATAAAAAAGGCGAAAATTAACTGTAAAAACATTATCATCCCGTTTTTAATTGTTTTTTCAATTGTTTATTTAAAGCTTCCGACTTTTTATGTAATGCTGACAATAATTATTCTTAATATTTTATTTATATATATATGGACAAAATTTAAATAATGATTTATTTAATGTTATTTGTTTCTTTTTTTAAAATTGGTCTTCTTGGATTTGGCGGTGGTTATGCTATGATAACCCTAATTCAGGACGAGGCACGTTTTTATGGAATTTATAAAGCAGAGTTTATTGATTTGGTAGCTCTGGCTGAAATGACTCCGGGACCAATTGGTTTGAACGTTTCAACCTATACAGGTTATAAAATAGCTGGTTTATCAGGTGCAGTAGTTGCCAGTTTTTCGAATTTGCTTCCATCTTTTATACTCATATTAACAGCTTTTTATTTAATACATAAATTTAAAAAAAATCATCCTGAATTACATGAAAAATTTTTTAAAAACTTTAAAATATTTGTGGCTGGTTTAATAGTGTCTGTTGTAATTATAATGGCAGATGCTATTCAAATTCAAAACAGTTTTTCTGGCATGATAATTTGTATTGTTTCTTTTTTATTATGCTTTTTT
Organism: Candidatus Muiribacteriota bacterium; assembly: GCA_051747805.1. Lineage (GTDB taxonomy): Bacteria > Muiribacteriota > Muiribacteriia > Muiribacteriales > Muiribacteriaceae > JBNJGP01. Next base: position 4,878 of record JBNJGP010000077.1, on the reverse strand, counting down.
AAATTAAATCCAATTTTAGTGCTGATATTAGCAGGAATTGCAGGATATTTTATTTATTAATAGATTTCAGGAATTTTACGTTATCTACTATAAACTCAAAATTATCATGAACCTCAAGAGTAATATGTGGATTTGAAATGTTTGTCATAATATGCTGTACAACTTTTTCGATATTTATAGAACCATTAAATAAATCATAATGGTCATCTTTTTTTCCGAAATTGTTTGAAAAATGAAAATATCTGCAGCAACTGGAAACTTTTTTTATCCATTCTGCCATGGAAATACTTCCAAAAACATTAATGTGTCCAATATCTGTAATAATTTCAAAATTAATATCTGGTTTAACACTGAGTTTTTTTGTAATATCAATTAATAAATCCGGCACAGGTTCCCATATGTTTTCGAATAAAACAATTCCCTTGTAATCTGTTTCTAAAAGAAAATTAGAAAAAAATTTCACACATTCGGTTACAAAGAATCTATCGTAAGAGCCACTCGTGATTAATGGATTATAAGGAGAATGTAAAATAACAAAATCGGCCTGCAGGCTATCTGCAACTTTGAAGAATTTAGAAAGCTGTCTTTTAACAGCCTTTAATATTAGGCTGTCTTTAGTTATAAAATCCATTGAAAAAAAAGGGCCGTGCATTGAAAGAATACCATTAAAATTTTGTAGTAATTTTTTTACATATCGAATATGATTGTTAAGCTGTTTTTTAGAGTTTAAAAGCTCTGGATGATGAAAATCGGCAAGCTCAATATTTAAGTTATTCCTTTCAGCATAATTAACATATTTTTTAACAGTATCTGGAGCAGTTTGTAAAAAAATCTTCATATTAAAATTTTACCTCTTACTTGAAATCAGGATTAATCTCATACCCCATATTAATATAAAAATTCCAGCAATTAAGACTATAAAAAATTTAGCCGAAAGGACTGGTTTAAAAAAGATTGTTTCGGGGTCGTCCGGCAAATAATAAATATTAACCTCATCTTTATTTTTTAAAAAAGAAGCCTTTTCCCGGGGAATAGATTTATAAAAATTTTTGGTACTAATACGATATCTTAATTCATAATTTCTGTTCTCCTCATTTAAAATTACATCGGCCTTTACATCTGGATACATAATTATTTCAATATGAGAATAAAGGTTAATAATTATATAAACTGCCAGAAAAATTCCTCCAAAAATCAAAATAAGCCCCGGAATGATATTACCCTTGTTAAAATTCAACGTTGCCTCCTGTAGAGCATTTTAATATCAATAAAACATTTAAGTGTATTATATATAATTTATAAATAAAAGTAAAAAAACATATAGACATTTCAGCAATTCTCAATGAAAATAGAGAAAATCCTTGATTTGATGGGGTCAGCGCCGACATCACTTTGCGAAAAAGCAAAGTGTGTAGGCCTGACCACTAAAGGATTTTCGGCTAAATTGAGAATTGCTGTAGACATTTAAAAAGAAATACCTTATAATACGTTGTAAGAGTTAAATAAGGTAAAATCACAAGGGGGAAACATGAAAAAACTTATACTAATTTTAACACTGATGGTTACAACTGTACTTTTTGCGGCAGATTTTAATGTAGAGGCAGAAGTACATGAAATCATCAATACTCATTGGGAAGCAAATGACGCACTTTATGAGGGTCATGAGGAAATTTATATTGATAATCTTAGAGCTATTGATAATAATATGGAAGAACTTGCAGCTTATTTAAAATCAAATCCTGAAAAAATTTCAGAATTATCTGATGTTTTAGCAGAAGTTCCAAAAGAATCAAAACATTTATTTAACAGACTGGTAAAAGAACTTGAGTCAATGGATAGGGAAGAGCTTTTTCCTGGTTATGGTTTCCAGGATCCTGATTATCATTACAGAAGAGGAGAGGAAGTAGAAAAAGAATTATTACAGCAGTACTGGAAAACTGAAGAAAGATATTTTGAATCAAATAAAAGACATAAATTCATGATTGAACTCTCTGTTGCTCAGAAAATGAAAGCTGGTGCGAATGCTGGTGCTCCTATTGAGGGGTTTGATGTAAAAGGTGTTGTTGAAATGGAAGTTAATGGCCAGATGAAAGAGGTTGCAGAAACTGAATTTTCAACAAAAGAAACTTTGAGCTCAAAAGCAACAGTAATGTATGAAAAAAACAAAGTTTATTATGAAGTTTATAGAGCAAAAAAAGGTTTCTGGGATTTTCTTCCATGGAAAGAGCTTGACTGGGAACTTTCTGGAACTACCTATTTAATTCATGAAGAGGCTACGGAAACTGAAGTAATTATAGATCCACCCGGAGTACAATCCCATAGTCCTGCAACTCAACCAAATACACCGCCAAAAGCTCCAAATACTTCTCCAACCAGATAAATTTTTTAAACAATAACATATTCACATATTAAAAAAGCCGGGAGACCGGCTTTTTTAATTTAGATAGAACATAATTTTTGGTAGTTTTGCTTCTCTTGATAAAAAAAATTGTAGATTTTTATTAAAAAATCAATTAAAATTAAGGTAGAATTTAAAATTAAGAAAAGGAATGGGAGGAAACATGAAAAAACTTATACTAATTTTAACACTGATGGTTACAACTGTACTTTTTGCGGCAGATTTTAATGTAGAGGCAGAAGTACATGAAATCATCAATACTCATTGGGAAGCAAATGACGCACTTTATGAGGGTCATGAGGAAATTTATATTGATAATCTTAGAGCTATTGATAATAATATGGAAGAACTTGCAGCTTATTTAAAATCAAATCCTGAAAAAATTTCAGAATTATCTGATGTTTTAGCAGAAGTTCCAAAAGAATCAAAACATTTATTTAACAGACTGGTAAAAGAACTTGAGTCAATGGATAGGGAAGAGCTTTTTCCTGGTTATGGTTTCCAGGATCCTGATTATCATTACAGAAGAGGAGAGGAAGTAGAAAAAGAATTATTACAGCAGTACTGGAAAACTGAAGAAAGATATTTTGAATCAAATAAAAGACATAAATTCATGATTGAACTCTCTGTTGCTCAGAAAATGAAAGCTGGTGCGAATGCTGGTGCTCCTATTGAGGGGTTTGATGTAAAAGGTGTTGTTGAAATGGAAGTTAATGGCCAGATGAAAGAGGTTGCAGAAACTGAATTTTCAACAAAAGAAACTTTGAGCTCAAAAGCAACAGTAATGTATGAAAAAAACAAAGTTTATTATGAAGTTTATAGAGCAAAAAAAGGTTTCTGGGATTTTCTTCCATGGAAAGAGCTTGACTGGGAACTTTCTGGAACTACCTATTTAATTCATGAAGAGGCTACGGAAACTGAGGTTGTTCTTGATCCACCACCATTGAGATAGTTAAAAAACTTTTTTTGTTTAAATAAAAAAAGACCGGAAAATCCGGTCTTTTTTTTATTAAAGAATTCTGCAACTTTTATTAGAATCTGAATAAAAATCCGATTCTTAACTGCGAGAAATCAGCATCGTAGTCTCTGTAAATATATTGGGCGTCAAGACCAACTGTTTCACTTACAAACATTTTATATCCAACATGAATACCATAGCCGGTATCGTTGCCATTATCGCCAAAAAATAATCCAAAATAGGGAATATTAGCGGCTCCGTCTTCGGAAGGTGGATTCGAAAGATAATAATTACCAAATAAACCGTAAGCAGTATTGGAACCACCGCCACCAAATGTAAAAACACCATCAGTGTAACTAAATTCTCCCCCAAGTGACATTGTATCAGTTGTCATTCTTTCAATTGTAAAATTGACCATTTTGTTATCAGTATCTTCAAAATCAAGCAGCAACCCTGAGTCCCCTGTTATCATAAGATCACCAGCCATAAGAAAACCATCTGAAGTATTTAACATAGTTTCAGCCGGTTGATAATAAGCTTCTCTTGCATTAGCAGTCAAAAAAAGCATGCAAAAAATTGTTAAAAAAACTAAAGTTTTTTTCATAAAAAAACCTCCTTAAATAATTTTCCCTTTAATAGAGAATTAGATTAAATTTAACATTTTAAACCCATTTTTTCAAATTATATATAAAACAACTTACCAATTCTTAATTTATCAGGAAAACCTTTTTTACCTGTAATATTTTAAAAACTTCTGTTATAATTATTAAAAATTTTGAGGAGGTTGTATGATTAAAATAACCTATTATGGACATTCAAATTTTTTGGTTGAAGGTGGAGAAGGAGAAAAAATTCTGATAGACCCATTTTTTTCCGGAAATCCAAATTCGCCTGAGGATGTTGTTGATACAATAGAACCTCATTATATAGTTGTTACGCATGCTCATGCAGATCATCTAGGAGATGCTGAAAAAATTTCTAAAAGAACAGGGGCCCTTATTATTTCAAATTTTGAAATCTGTAATAAACTTTCAGAAAAAGGTTTAAAATGTCATCCGCTACATATAGGCGGCAAAAAGACATTTGACTGGGGCTTTATTAAATTAACTCCGGCTCACCATGGCTCGGCTTTTGAAGATGGCTCCTATGGGGGTAGTCCAGCAGGTGTGCTTATTGATATTGAAGGCAAGCTTCTTTATCATGCCGGTGACACTGGTTTAACGTATGAATTTAAAATGCTTGGAGAAACTAACGATATTTATGTATCTATGCTACCTGTAGGTGATAATTTCACAATGGATTTAAATGATGCAATTCATGCTGCCGAGTGGTTGAGAACAAAAGTTGTTATTCCAATGCATTATAATACATTTGATATGATAAAAGTTGATGAGGCAGATTTTGAATATGCTTTCAGACATTTCCGGTTAGAAATGCTTAACTCTGGTGAAACATTAACCTTAAAAAATTAATTATTAACTTGAGTTTAGCAAATTTTCTTAAAAGGCTTTTGTGGTCAGGC
>JBNJGP010000076.1:0-12815 GCA_051747805.1 Candidatus Muiribacteriota bacterium | reverse complement strand
TAGTGGTCAGGCCTACACACTTTGCTTTTTCGCAAAGTGATGTCGGCGCTGACCCCATCAAATCAAGGATTTTCTCTATTTTCATTGAGAATTGCTGTATCTACATACTCTTTTTTATCTATAAACTCTTTTTCAGCTTTATCAGTTTCTCTGGTGTTTTTTGGAAAAACAAACTCAAAAGTTGTATGACCGTTTATAAAATCGCTTAACTTATGAAATATCCCTTTTTGTGAATTTAATTTAGCCTTCATATTATTATTTTCCTTTTTCAGCTCAATGTTTTCTTTCTCTAGAAAAATAATTTTTTCTTTCATTTTTTCTATTTGATTTTTAATATAAAGACTTTCTTTCATAGATTAACTATCGGGAATTAAATTACAAAAAATTAATTTCATTTTCTAACAGCACGCAGGGCAGACGAAACATCAGGTGATATATGAAAAATTCCGCTTAAGCCGGTTATTTCAATTATATTCTGAATATAGGGTCTTACATTACAGAAGGCAATTTTTCCGTTAAACTGATTAACTTTTTTTAAAATATTAACAAACTGACCAATAACTGCACTGTTAATATACGGCATCTGCGAGAGATCAAACACGAATTTCTTTGTTCCTCGGCGGAATTCCCCCTCAACAACTTCTACAAAATAATCTATATCATCATATTTAATGTTTCCGATAATTTTTAAAACAACAGCCTCGCCTCTCTCCTTAATTGTTATTTTCATATTTTGTACTCCTTAAAATATTATTCTGAAAATATCCTCATTTACTTTTGAAATAATTTTTTTATTTACTACCTTACTTTTTATAAAAACATCAAGCAATTTTCTCTGAAAAGGTGATTTAAAATATTTATAAAGCTGGGTAAATTTCAGAAAGTTTTTATAATAAAAATAAAAATCTTTTATTAAATATTTCTTTTCAAGTAGGGATTTTTCAAAATAAGTTTTAAAACAGTTTTTATCACTTCTTATCATATTTTTAATATTATCATAAATATCAGTATTTTTATACGGATAAAAAATTGAAATTTGAGCCAGGTCAGGATTAATATCTGCATTAATCTTAAAAGATTCAAGTACACTGTCTAAAGATTCACCGGGAAGTCCCATTATATTAAACGTTCCAGATTTAATATTAAATTTTTTTATTTTTTCAAACGCTTTAATTATTTTTTTTCTTTTTAGATTTTTCCCAGTTTTCAACCTTAAATTATCATCACCTGATTCAACCCCCATCAATATAAGCTCACACCCCGATTTTTTCAGCAAATGGAGCACTTGGTTATTTACCTGCTCTACCCTTAAAAGACAGTGAAAGGGCAGATTAACTTTTTTATACTCTTTTTTAAACTTCTTTAACCAGTCTATGTTTTTAAAAAATAAATCACTTTGAAACTGAATATGGTCGATTTCAGGATATTTTTTTAAATTCTTTAAAATTTCTGACACAATATTTTCTGGACTTCTAAATCTCATAAAATCATCTTTAGCATAAAATTTTTTAAGGGCAGAATTAACACAGAAAGAACATGAGAACCGGCAACCACGGGAAGTAATTACGGGAAGTCTTTTAAACCATTTATAATCATCAAGTTTTTCAAATTCAAATATTTCCCTGTCCGCAAACGGTATGGTATTTAAATCCTTTATACATTTAACTTTAATATCAGATTTATCTCCTTTTGTATAAACATTGGGGATACCTTTAAAAGCGGGGAGTTTTTTTTCTATATTTTTTAAAATATTTATAATTGCAAGTTCCCCGTCTCCCACAACAGCCCTTTTAAGGTATTTGAACTTATGGACAAGTTCAGGCTCAACACTTACAATTGCGCCACCAATTACTCCTGGAATATTTTTATACTCTGAAAATAAAAACTCATCTATTTTAATAATTTCGCCAAGCATATGTGTTGTAGAAGAAACACAAATTAAATCAGGTTTAAATTGCTGGATTTTATGTTTAACCTGTTTTTCTTTAAATTTACTCAGTATATGGCATAAAGCAGTTTCATGTCCCCTGCTTTTTAGAAAAGAGGATAAAATACCAACACCATGATAATATCTTCCATTTTTAAAACTTATATTATTCCATTTATTATATCCGCTCTCAGGATATACAAAGAGAACCTTCATTTTCTTCAACCTTTTTTAAAAAATTTTCAAAAATAATAACTGACAGCACATAATTATATGTATTATGCCCGTTCTGAAGCTCATCAAACTTCTGATTTATAATTTCAGCATTTACTAATTTAGAAAAATTTTTCCTCTCTATAAAATGTTTTAATTTACAGGCTGCATATTCTTTTAATTCATTTTTAAAATAATCGTTTAAAGGAGCAGAAAAACCCTGACTCTGTCTGAAAGCAAATGATTTTGAAAATATTTTTGAAATCCATTTCCTGTAAATATACCTTGTTATAAGCCCGTTTATTTTATATTCATCTTTAAGTAAATTAACCCGACTACAAAAACTTCTTAAAAGATAAGGGGCCACGTAATATTTATTTAAATATAAACTAATACTGGATAAAATAAAGTTTTCATATTCCGGTTGCCAGTAGGTTAGATTATACTCGGTAAGGGCAGAAAGCAGACTTTTATTATCAGCAACCGGAAGTTCTTCTCTATTATCATAAAAACTCACAAAACTTTTAAAAAGAGCCGTACCTGAAATATTAAGGTCAATTCCCTTTCTTTTTAAAAAATTACTGTAATTATCCACTGTGCAGGAATGAAAATATTTTATATCTCCGCCAAAAAGTTCATCTCCACCATAACCAGTATAAAATATTTTTTTATCGCTGTTTTTCATAATATTGTAAAAATTCACCCCGGTATGCGAAGAAACAGGCTGAGAAAAAATCTCAGGCATTTTTTCCCAGAAATCAACATAATCTGAACATTTAAGCTGAATTTTTTTATGTTTTACCCCGGTTTTTGAACTCACATATGAGCTGTACCTGTTTTCATCAAAAGGCCTGCCGGGAAATATTGAAGAATAGGCGGTTAAATTCTTATATTTTTTGCTCAGAAAATACGTAATTGCCGAGGAGTCCATACCACCTGATAAAAACACCCCCGCCTCTTCATCTGATAGTTTTTTTAAAAAAGTCGATATTTTATTATTTATAAAATAATCAAACTCATTTTCTGTAATATGCCGTTTATTATATTCAAAACAAGCGGTTTTTTGTGATATAATTTTTGAACCCCGAATTTTTAAATAAGTTGCGGGTGGCACTGAAAAAACATCTTTGTAAAAAGAATACGGAGCAGGTATAAACCTATACTTAAAATAATATCTAACTCCCTTTTCTGATAAATTATTTGATTTAAAAATTCTGAAAGAGGCTTTTGGCACATCAAGTTTATAATAAATTTTATAACTTGAAAAACTATCTGTAACCATTATTAATTCATTTGTGTTTAAGTTTTTTATTATAAAGGAAAAAAAACCATCAAGTTCAAAAAAAAGTTCCGGTTTATTAATACATTGTAAAATCATATCTGGATTAATATCCGGAAGGGCAATGTACTCACATAAATATTTGTTTTTAATTTTAATTTTTTTTATCAAGCTCATTTTTTATAAACTCTATATCATTTTTTATCCAGGTTTCTTCCTGCTCATCGTACAGTTTTTTTAAAATATTTAAAGCTTTCTCTAAATCACCCGTCATTTTATAGCTGTAGGCAAGGCAGCTTTGAGCTTTCCTTGTATTTGAATTTTTAAGAAACCTCAGCGCAATTTTATACTTTTTTAATTTTATCAGAGTAATTCCAGTCTCATCTTTTATATCACAGTTATTATTTAATCTTAACGCCTTTTTCAAAAAAAACAAAGCTTTATTATATAGATTCAGCTCATTGTATAAAACTCCGATATTTTTGAGGTACATTGGTATACTATCTGTATCCATATAATTTAAAAAAAGTTGTATTTTTATAAGATAAATCCTGGCAAGCTTTTTTTGGATATTATAATCAGAGTAATTGTCAAAAGATTCAATTAAATTCAGACTGAACTTTTTTGCCGGCTGCTTGTTTTCTTTTTTCCAGTTCATATACCGTGGCAATTCTTTATGGTCGGTGATTAAAACTTTATTTTTAATATTAAAAACATTATTTAAAATATTATCAAGAAACTCCCAGGTATATATCGGGAATTCAATCTCTCTGTCATTCCAGCACGGTGCCCCCCATACCCAGTCCAGCAGATTATGTTTTTTTGAAAAAACATAAATATCAAGTATATTTTCCTGACCTGTTTCAAAATTAAAGTCTTTGTTGTAAACCCCAATAATTAAATCTTTATAAAAATTTTTCTGCACAAAATCTGAGGCAATTATATAATTTTTTGAAATCATGTTAATCAATCCTTTTCAAGATTTAAGCTCTCAAGCAGTTTACATGAATCAATATTAAAAGAGTTCATAAAATACAAGGCGTCCTCAACATAAATTCTATGCATATTAAGAGAATTACCTTCAACACATTCCCTGCAGGAAGCCAAAGTTCTGTTTAAAAATCTTTGAAAAAATTTTTTTATATAAATTTCAAATTGTTCCGGGCTTTTTTCAAAAATATTAAATTCAGCATCCTTCATATCAGTAGCACGACAGCAGTGAGAAATCACTCCATCATGTCTGATAGTTATAAATTCAAAAGGCATAAAACAGTAATTATTAATTTTAAAATCAACCCTGTCTTTATTATAATCAATAAATCCATCGTTACCTTTATGTGAAATATTATTTCTTATATTATAAAAAAGTGAATCAGCCTCTTCCTGTTTTTTTTTATTCAACGCATCAAGTGCCCGGAAATAAATAATATGCTTTCTTTTAAAATCAAAAAAGGTAGTTATCTGATATTCTACCCCCTCTTTTTCAAAAAAATCCTGCCATTTTTTTTTAAAAAGAGAGGCTGACTTATAATTTTCCTTTAAAACTACAAACTGAATCACATGTTGAATAAAATGATTATTTTCTGTTTTTTTTATTGTCTTCTTAATATTTGAAACAACTTTATCATAAAGATTTTTACCCTTAATTGTTTTATATGTATCTTTATCAGCTGAATCAACTGAATAATGAATTTTTAAATAAAAATCGGCCTTTTCCAGAAATTCAATAAATTCATCATTAATCAAAGAAGCATTGGTATGTATTTCCAGACTCTGAAAATATTTGTTTGTTTTTTTAAAAAAAGAAAAAAATTTATTAATTTCAGGATGCATAAGAGGTTCGCCAAGCCAGAAGAGTGAAATATTTTTAAAAAAATAATCTCTACTTATATATTTTTTAAAAAATTCAACAAATTTATTATAATTCATAAAACCTTTTTTGCATCCATGAACTTTCTGCCAGTCGTCATACTTCTGATTACAGAAAAAGCAATTCAAATTACACTTATCTGTTGGTTCAATTAAAAGATTTGAAATTATCTTTTTGTTTTCTATTCTACTTTTATAAAATTTTTGAATCCCTTTAAGCTGAAAATCCCCTGGAGAATATTCTTTAACAAGTTCATTGCAGAGAGGTATAGACTTTATATTAATACATAAGGCACATAAAGGCATTCTCCAATAATCACCGTTTAAATGGAAATATCTATATTTTTTTATTTTTTCATCCTCAAACCAGATTTTATTAAAGTCATTTTCATTAATATTTCCAAGAGCAAGTTCAAAATTGTTATCATTACAACATACAGTCATACTACCATCTGCCCTGATTACCGGTGAGTGCCATAAACAAGAACAACCTCTAATTTTTTTGAGCTCTGTAAAATTAATGGAATAAAAATCCTGGAAATTGATTTTTATTAAATTATCATTATTCCTTATTTTTTTATCAATCAGATTAATATGACAGGAAGTAGAGGTATAGGCGTCTAAAATAATTTTAAACCTTTTAAACTTGATGCTAAAATACACATTTATATCTTTTGCTTCTTTAAAGTAAAACCACTCTGAATCTTCTTTACAGGACCAGTTATTTTCAGGACTTAAGGCTACCTTAAACAAAAATATATTATGTTTTTTTAAGAATTCATTTTTAATTAGAACCTTTACAGAAACGGTTCTAGAGCTTTTCATAAAGTGTTACCCTGTTTTTACCTTTAGTTTTTGATATTTTAAGGGCTTCATCCACGTTTTTTATCAGTTTTGCCAGATCCTGATTTGAATCAAATTCAGCAACCCCTATTGATACAGTTAATTTTCCCTTCTGACCGCTTTCGGTTGGAAAATCAAACACTTCAATTTTTTCTCTTAATCTGTCCGCAAAAAAAGTAGCCTTTTTATAATCTGTTTCAGGCAGAATAAGTGCAAACTCATCACTTTCTAATCTTGCGGGAATATCAACATTGAGTCTGATATTATTTTTTATAATTCTACCAAAATGCATTAATATAACATCACAGTCAAGCGTACCAAGCTTTGTGTTTAACTTCTCAAAATCATCAATATCAATAAGCAAAAGAGAAAGAGACTGTCCATATCTTTTAGCCCTGTAACCCTCTTCTTCAAGTCTGGAATAAAAATATTTTTTAATATAAAGCCCAGTTAAACCATCTGTTATTGTTTCATTATAAAGAGAAGTCCTTGAAATAGCAGTTGAAATATGTTCTACAAGGGCTTGAAGAAGTTTAAGGTCAAATTCATCAAAACCGTTTTTATTTTTTTTATTAACAACATTTATAACACCAACTATTTCTTTATCAGCTTTTATTGGCATACACATAATATTTTCTATTTTTTCATCACGCCATAAAGTATTATCAAATTTTTTGAATTTTTCAGATAAAAAACCTCGATTTAAAATCATCGGAATACCTGATTCAAAAACTTTACCGGCAACTCCCTCACCAGGTTTAAGTGAAACTATATCAATAATTTCATCTCCAAGCCCTCTTACATTGTTAAGTTTTAATTCCTCGTTCTCCTCATCATATGTAAGAATTGAAACTCTTTCAACATTCAAGGCCATTATAATATTGTCCATAATAACTTCCATAAGTTCTTCAGTTGGAGTTGAGAAATTTATTTTCTTAATAACGTTAAACATAATTTTCATATTAAAAATCATTTTATTGTAAATTGAGGCAAGATAACCAAACTCATCCGAAGAATTAATTTTAATTGAATGTGAAAAATCCCCACTGGCAAGACCTTTAGAGGCATTTATAATTTTATAAACATTTTTTGAAATACTGTTTGCCAGAAAATAACTGGCAAAAAAACCAATAATAAGAGCAAATAAAACAAACACAACAGTTTTTTTCATAAATTCTAATGTAAGTTCATCTAAAACAGAAACCGGGATTCTTATTTCCAGTACTCCGTATAAAACATTCCTGGCCATCATTGGCTCAACAATAATAATTTCTTTGTTGTTTACCGCACTAACTCCTTTATTATCCCGGAAAACCTGAACAACAGGACTGGAAACAGTTGTCTGATTTAAATCCTGCGGATTATTTGAACCTATACACACCCCGTTAGCATCATATACACTTATATAATTAACCGGAATATTAAAATTTAAATTATTTACAATATTGTTAACTCTTGAATAATCACTTGAAATAAGGGCCTCTTTAACTGGAATAGAAAAACCTTCAATAAAGAACTTGATATCCTCTGTTTTCTGTTCAAAAAAAACATCTTTCTGATATGAAAAATTATAATATCCAAGAGAAGTGGCAATTATAATGATTACTGAAAATGTATAAATAAAAATTTTTAATTTAATCCCCATTTTTTTACTCCTTGAAATACTCTATCATTTGATTATATTCTTTTAACCGGGCCTCGGCAATTCCATCAATACCAAGGTCATCACAGACCTCTTCGGGAAATTCTTTTATCAGTTTATTAATTTTAACTGCATCAAGTTCGTCAGCAAGTGTTTTTTTTATAAGCACAGGTTCATTCATTATATACCCTGTATATTCAATTATACTAATTTCATCTCTCTGATTTTTTTCTAAAAAAATATCCGGAGCATCTTCAAAAACGGCTCCAGCTTTGATTTCACCATAAAAAACGCTTAAAACAACTTCCTGATGAGTGCCCAGAAATTTCACGTCCTTAAAATATTCATAGGGATTTACACCATAGTTATTACGAATATACCCGGAAGGCAATCTGTAACCGCTTGCCGAATTAATATCAGTAAATCCAAACGTTTTATTTTCTAACTGGTTGAAATCATTTAAGTTACTGTCTTTTCGAACAATCACCGCGCCTCTGTATCTATCCTGGCCATGTAAAACTGGCCTGAACATTATTTTATAATCTTTAAAAAGTTCAAGATTACTTAAAAAATAACCTGTAGCAGGCCATATTATATGGGCTTTACCTTCTTTAATAATTCTTGAAATATCGTCATAATCATTTGGAACCAGCAATTTAAACTCATTATCAAAAAAAGCAGATAAAAAATTTATTAAAGAATGATTTTCTTCAAAAATTTTCAACGGGCTGGCATAAGGCATTCTGAGAAGTTTATAGCTGTTATCTACAAATTCTTTTTTTTCTAAAGAATTCACCTCACGTGACATATTATTTTTTTTTTGATATAATAAAATTATAGATAAAAAAATTATAATTATAATTAAAGTTAGCGTTATTTTTTTTTTCATAATAATTTATTAAAACAAAATTTATGTAAAATTTCAAATATTTATTAAAGAATTCCGATATAGTCTATAAATTAAAAAATTAATTTATTGGGGAGTTCATATGAGAGATAAATATATTATAACTGGCAGCATTGCTTTTATAGTTATTTTTTTAATAATTCTTGGTTGTGGTGGCAGCGGGGCAGATTTTGTGTTACCCAGGGCCTCTGTTGAAGAACCGCCTCCAACACCAGTTAACGGTCATATAATTAATATATTTACACAAACTGCCGAAATTTCATGGACTCAGCCATTACAATCTGAACAAAAAGAGTTTAATTTAAAATATAAAATTTACATTAACGATAATCTTTACAAAACTTTAACAAAAGATGATTTTTCTTATGCAGCGCAAGGAACTGATGAAATAAAAATAAACTATACTCTCAAAGAACTTAATAAAAACACAACTTACAAAATATCAATATTTTCTGTAACGCAAAACGGCACACAATCTAATAATAATCTACATATTAAATTCAATACAATGAATCAGTCTGAACCTCCTAAAAAACCAGATTCGCCTGAATTTATAAGCTCCTCATTAACCCAAGCCCAGATTAATTTTAAGTCAAACCCTAATACTGCAAAATATAAACTGCTTATCAACGATTCTCCATATTCTCTATCTGAGGACACTGATGAGATTTTTTATTTTTTCAAAGGTGGTACTTATGAAATAATTAATCTTGAGGGCTCCACCGAATATGAAATAGGTGTTATTGCAATAAACGGATATGGCACAAGTGAAATCTCTAGTCTAATTTCTTTTTCAACCGGCTCTGCACCAGATGTTCCTGAGGATATTGTTATTTCAAATATTTCAGATTCTTCCTTCAGAATCACATGGCAGTCTGTTACAGAGGCTTCAGAATATATTATTGAATATACTAATTTAGGGCAAAATATTCAGGAAAGTTTTTCTACAACTTCAAATATGGCAGTTATAAGCAATCTTAATCCAGGAACTTCCTACGAGGTCGGCCTGCGAGCAAGAAACACTTTTGGCACGTCTTCTCTTTCAGAAATCAATACAATATTAACCAGAAATGTACCAGCTATTCCTGAAAATATTACCACCCTTGAAGTTACTGTTTCTTCTTTTGAGTTTGGATGGGATGATGTTGAAACTGCCGATAGTTACAGAGTATATGTTGATAACTCCTTTTATTCATCATCATTAAATAATGACTTTATTTTAAGTAATCTCTCGCAGGAAGAAACTTATAAAATAAATCTAAAAGCAGTTAATGATTATGGTGATTCAGATTTATCCGATGATTTTATTATTTGCACAGCTAATGTTGAAGAAGTTCCTCCTGACCTTCCAGAAGATGACGTGGTTACTATAGAACAGCATCCAGAGAGTCTGCAGGTCGAATGGAACGATTTCCCCTATGCCTCTCAGTACAGAATTGAATATAACAAAACAGGAAGCCCCTCCTCAAATACAACATTAATATCAACTTTTCCAACAATATTAATTCAGGACTTAGAAACAGATACTTCTTATGATATTACAATCGAGGGTATTAACTCAGTTGGAGTAAGTCCTGCTCTAGAAGTAACAGCTTCTACCACAGATATACCAGACTCTGTAACAAACCTGAAACTGGATACAAGAAGCAGGAATTTTTTCCAGATAAGCTGGAATAAACCGGCTGGAACCCAAAACTACAGAATTTTATGCGAACATAATACTCATGGTGAAATACTTGAACAAATTACTGAAGAGACAGTTTTGGCTGTAAATGAAGAGGATACAACTCCAAATCTTGAACCAGGTCAAACTTATACAATAACAGTTTTTTCAAGATTTGACGGAAATGAAAACCCGGATATTTCAGATGAAAATCAAATTCAAGTTGAAACCTCTGACACCCCTCCAGCACCTGTAAATCTTAATATAACAGATATTACAAAAAATTCCTTTGTTCTTGACTGGGAAGAAATTACAGATATTGCTTATTATAATGTATTTTTAAATCAAAACAATACTGAAACAACATTCAACACCATCGAAAATACATTACAATTATCAGAGCTTTCAATGGATACTAGATACACTGTTGAAGTTTCTGCAGTAAACAATGATAATCTTGAATCTGACAGGTCAGAAAAAGAAGCGCTTAGAACGAACCCACCTGTTCCTGCAGAACCTTCTGGATTAAAAGTAGTAGACCTTGGAAATAATTTTGTCCGTATAGGCTGGAACTCCGTTCAATATGCTCTTGACTATGTTATTGAAGCTACCGGACATACACCTGAGGAAATTGAAACAACTTCAACTTCCTTAGAACTTGACTCCTGGAATACTACTCCGGTAATCAACGAAGAAATTAAAGTCAGCGCGAGAAACAGAATAGATGAAAGCGGTAACCCTTCCAAAATTTATGCCGCAGGTTTAAATTCACCTGGTTTTGATGAGGATGAAACTACTCCATTCGTAAATAAAATTTACTTGAAATGGGATTCTGTTGAGAGGGCAGATTATTATCTGCTTACGGTTGATGATAAATTTAATAGAAAAAAAATAAGTAATACTTATTATACATTAACAGGTTTAGAACCCGGCACAGAATATACAATAAAAGTTAAAGCTTCAAATAATCTAGACGAATCCCAATACAGTGCAAATCTAGCCCCAGAATTTTCAACAACTTATGATGAGCCCGCTTCTTTTGAAATTACCGGTTATTTTAAAGATATAAATGACAACCCTCAATACGGAACAGACGAAATAACAATTTTATGGGAAATTTACCCCGAAGGAAATAATATTTATACAGATACTTTTGAAATTTATGCAAAGTTAAAAGACGAGGGAAACTTTGGCGAGCCTGTAGAAATAATTACCGGCTTTCCTGATGATACTGATGAAATAAAAACAACTCTCAACAGCTGGTGCGAAGAGGGTTTTTCTCCAAAACCCATGCAGCCTGATAGAGAATATGAATTTAAAATAATTGCCCAAAACCCTCATACTTCTAAGGAGGATGAAAATTCACAAAATCATGATTTCTTCTCACTAAAAACTGATTATATACCACTTCCACCATCAAACTTTGAAGTTGTAGAAACCGCCACATCTTTCCATCTATCCTGGAAAAATGAAGAATCACTCACTTCACGTCCAGCTAAATGGGAAATTGACTGGGATGAGGATAATATAGAGCTTGACAGCAACACAACTTATAAAGAAGTTGTACCTCCGGAGCCACGGCTTGAACATTACACACTCAAAATTATCGCCCATAACGAAACCGAAACAGCTTCTGCTGAAAGTTCCTCAATAACTGCCTCGCTGGGAGATTTGCCGACAGTCAGTATCAGAAATTTTGAAAATATTTTTGCTAATAAATTCAAAGTTTACTGGGATGGTGAAAACGCAGACTTTTATAATTTATATATAGATGGAAGCTTAGTTGAAGAAAATATGGTAGAAACATATTACGATTTTTCTGGATTAGACCCTGCCACAGCGTATGATATAAAAGTTACAGCCCATAATCAGTACACCGAGCCAGATGGTGACTCTGCACCATCTGAAAATATTGAAACAATCAACACCAAAAACAAAATTGATTACATAGGGGAGTCAGCCCTTCTTAATGTTGACCCTATGAATCCCGATCGTGGTGTTTTTGCCTCGTCTATTTCAGGCGGCAAGGTAATTATTTCTGCCGGTGGCAATGTTTATATTTCCGAGATTGCAGGAAATGTCCCTTCAATGGTTGGGAGTGGGAATGACCTGGATACAGATTATATTGCAGGAGTTGACCTTCATGGAATAGATGATTTTATATTTGCTGTTGACTCAGGTTTAAATAGAACAAAAGTATATGATATTAATGGTAACAACGACTTTGTAAACCCTGCAGATGGTTTTTCAGGAAACACCTATGACACTTCATTTTATCCTGAAGACCGTGGATACTTATTTTCTCTTACAAACGACGGAACAGAGGTTATAAGACATAGAATAAATGCAGCTGAAGATGACTGGGATCCCGCAGAACCTTATATTAATATTGACGCCGGGATAGATTCTTCTTATATTACCTTTTTTGAAACTAATTCAGGCAGTAAATTTGTTGGTTTATCTGACTCAAAC
>JBNJGP010000075.1:0-12851 GCA_051747805.1 Candidatus Muiribacteriota bacterium | reverse complement strand
CAACTTAACTGTTTTTTAAGTGTCTACAGGTTAAAATTTCTATTTTTTGCTAAACTCAACATATAAAAAAGTTTAAAAACATTATAAATGAGAATTTTGAATTTTTCAAATAAAAATATATTCTGTTTTAGAGCATTTCATCTAATGATTTAAGCATGTTTTCTGAATCTATTTCCTGATTTGAAAATATTTTTGCAATATTTAAATTTTGATTAAATCTTTCGGTATTTCCCATAAGCATATAAGTAAGGGCAAGAAATCCCCTTGCCTCTCCGTTTCCAATATTCTTATTATAAACTGGCTCATAAATAGTATCATAGCTTCTGGAAAAAATATTTTCAAGCTGATAATTAGCAGCTTCTACATTTTGCATAAGCTGGCCCTCTACCTCTCTTACCTTATCTGGATTTGAAAGACACAGCATTGCTATACCAACTCTGGCCTCGTTTTCTGTTTCCACATCACTTTCCCGCATTAAAATCTCGGAAAAAATAGTATCTGCCTTTTCATACTCTCCATTTTCATAATGGCTCCAGGCGTTTTCAAAATCAGCCGTTGCCTTATGAACTCTTGCAAGGTCAGATTTTGCACCACAACCAGAGATTAAAACCATCATAACTATACTTAGAAAAATTATATTAATAAATTTTTTCATCTTTTCTCCTTTTTTGTGTTTTTATCTTAAAACAGCCATTTTAGAGCTTTGCTGGTCTTTCTCACCATCACTTCCAAAAATGGAAATTACATAAAAATATACTCCGTTAGCCACCTTATTTCCCCTTCTATCTATTAAATTCCAGATTTCTTTATGAGTCCCATTTGTTTTTGGAACCGATTTATTGTATATACGTCTCCCTGAAGAATCAAATATTTCAAGCAGAGCCCTTTGTGCCTGGGCTGTTTTAATAGAATATTTTATGGTTGTATAATTAGAGGCCGGATTTGGATAGTTAATTAATTTACCTACCTCAAATGGTCCTGGAGCTAAAAAAGGACCGCGATGTACAGTTATATTTCCTACTCCATCCTCTGCCGAAACTTCAACATTATGATAGCCTGCCTCAAGCTTTTTAAATTTTTCAGGCTCAATCTCTTTATTTTGTGTAAAATAACTTTTATTAATACTTTCATTATTAACTGAAATCCTGTTAATTCTGTAGCCAGAAATATCCTCAACTTCAAACTCGGGATTTTCAAACATCTGCTGTTTCATTTTAATTCTTGGTCCTATTTCATCCTTAAGCAGTGCAAACTTCTGTCCCCCGGAAAGATTAACATTCAAGTTTTCATCCAGCCTTGATTCAAATACCCATTCACCTTTTTCGTTCCTGGAATATAACCCGGTATTTTCAGGGGTACCGGCCTCGGGAACTAAGTTCAGATGCACTTTTTTATCATTTCCTGTAACTATTTCATATTCCCAGGTAAACAACTTCAACTCTTCTATTTCACTTTCGAGCGGAGAAGCTTTATTAATTTCTTTTTTACCTGAAGAATTATAAAAAATCAGGGCTGCTTCCTCATTATCTGAAGATGCTTTTAAAATACCGTCAGCTAGGAGCATTGGTGCCTGATTAATATATCCATAATCCATATACAGTGAACTTCTGAGAGTTGAACTGCCTATCTGTCCCTCAGCAAGAATGTTCACCTTTCCTAGAGCTGATGTATTCAGCCTATAAGTGGAAAACCATATATGTTTTCCATCCTCACTGTTTGTTTTTGTAATATCAAGATTAACAGGGCTTTTGTTAAACTGTTTAAGCTTAATATTCAGGTCCATGTTCTCACTGTGTTTTACAACCATGAAAATTTCATCATTGGCACCAGGATTTTTAAAAGCTGTAAAATCAAAATCATTTGACCTTGTCCTGAAGGTAAATTTAGATGGATTTTCCAAAAAATTACCATTTTTGTCTTTAATTCCTGAAGTTATTCTAACTGTATAGTAAGAACTGCAGGCAAAAGGCATAGAAGGATTAATATTAATTTGCTGTCTATTATTTTCTTCTTGATAGTTATAGGTATATTCAACTTCAGAAAAATTTGTACCATAGCCTGTAGTACCGGGGTAAATTTTCACAAAATTATTTAGATTATTCAGTGTTTCTGAGCTTAATTCTTTAGAAAAAACAAGTTCAACTCCAGATTGTATTCCATAATCATTGGTTCCATCTTCTGGGTTAGAATCCCCGGCAATAAATTTAGGTTTCTCAGAATCTTTGCCGGTATTAAATGTAATTTGAAAATCATCAGTTGGCGAATCTTCCCACACATTATTTTGATTCCCGTCAAGGCCGTCTCCTTCGCCCCCTGTTTCCGGACAGATTCTTCTAACATTAGCTGTTATAACAAGCCTATATTCAGTATCAGTTTTTAATGGTTTTGAGGGATTTATAACCATTATTTTATCTTCATTTAAAAAAGTTAAATCAGCCTCTACCTGCTCTACTGAATCTCTTTCTGTTAAAAACACTGTGCCATTTTCTCTTTCATATGTAATAGAGGTTCTTGCAATTGGATGATTAAAAAACACAGATATAGGATTATCAACTTCAACCCCTTCTTTTTTATCATATGGATTTGAATGTATTACCTGAAGATATTGATCCGAGGGAGCTGTAATAAGCTCATATATATAGTTGTCCACAGGGTCTCCCTCTGAAATACGATTTTCATTGCCATCAAATTCATTTCCTTCTATATCCTGCATATTTCCAGACAACACAAGTATATATCTGGAATTAAAATCAAGCATGCGATCTAAGGTTAATAATAATACTGTGTTATTCTGTTCCCATGTATAAGTTACCGGCCAGTTTTCAATAGCATTTGCCTTACGAAAACTAACCAGACTATCTCTATTTTCATAAAAATGCCCAGCATCCATCTCAAGGTCAGATAAAAAATGCACTCTTACATGTGTAATTCGACCTGGTTGACTATCGTCCTTTCTAAGTATTTCAATATTATCCACCCGCGGTGGAGAAGGTTCACGCGTCGCGAAAGTGAAGCTCTTCTCATCATCTTCAAGCATATTTCCATCAAGATCTTTTACATTTTTTACAATAACTTTGTAATCTGTTTCAAAATCCAGATTATCTGACAGTATAAGCCTTGCCTCATTACTGTCTGAATTATATTCTATATCAGTATTAGAGAGAGGAAAATTATCCTCCTCCTGTAATATATAAAAGTTTGAAGGATTTTTTATACTGTACTGAAAATCAGCTTCGCCATATTCCGAATCAATAATTTGATGACTGAACTCTATCATAATATCAATTACATTTGGATTTGTTGAAACATTTTCTCCATCGGGTTTCCAATTTAAAACATATGGTCTTATATCATCTGAAACTTTAATTATATTTGTATGGTCTTCATCTCCGGCCTCAATATCACCCTCTGTAGCACCGTAAAAAAGGTTTCCGGCAGTATCTGTAAGCTCAGATGAGTCACTGAACCTGTTTATTGTAATTCTATACTCATTATTTTCAAAATAATCTCCCATCTGTATTGAAGGTTCAATTACAAGATAAGAATAATCTTCATTTGGTATTAAATCAGTTCCGCCGGGACCATCAAAAGGATTCTGATCTCCCTCCTCGTGCTCAAAGCTGACTTCATAAAATTCAGTTGGTAATCCATCTGGATAATCAGGTGTGGTTATATCGACAAAACTTTTCAGAGAGTGATGTCCTGTAACTTTCATTCTCTCAGAAAACATAAACCTGAACTCATCTGTCTGCTGAAAAGAGGTTCTTACAAACCCACCTGTTGGTCTTGTTTCATTTTTCTGGGTTTTAAAACTCCACACATAATAGTTTGGCCTGTGTGTTTGAATTGTTCCTCTATTATTTAATCTGTTTCCAGCCATATCAGTTACACTTGTAGCCAGCTCTGCATAATAAACTGTATTATATTGCAGAGGAATATGATATTGCCTGTCATTTTCGAGCTCTTTAACAAATGAAAAAGTCGCCTTTTGTGTATTTTCATCGTATTCTACAAAGGGGTCGGTTAGTTCTACTTCCTCTTCATTTTCATCTAAATAAAAAACTCTGAAAACAGGAGGATCAGCAGATATAGTACGTGGCCTGCCATTTGCGGTAGTATTATCCATCTGTTTTGAAAAAGTCACTTCAAACTCAAATGCGTTTTCGTCTGATTTTAAAACAGGCATATTTGTTGCCATTGCAACCGGTTTTGTAGATAATACTTCTGGAGGGGTTTCATCAGGCTGATTAGCTGTTGTAAATTTCCAGACCTTATTATATGCAAGAGTTTCACCGTCAAGGTTTCTTGGAGAATACTCGGTTCCTTTATCACTTACTCCTATAGAAACAGTAAATTCAGCCCCTGCTCTAAGCTGGTCCGCAGGATAAAAATACCCGGTTTTATTGTCTTCATCATAATGAAGAATTCCAGGTATATTTTCAACTCCGTCATTAACGGCAATCGACATAAAATTAATTGAATCGGGTTTCATATCCTCTGAAAATTTAAAAAGGATATATGAATCAATAGAAACAAACTCTTCATTAGCTTTTGGAAAATGCTCTAATACAACAGGTTTTTCTGAGGTATTAAAAGAGTAGGAATAATCATTTCCCTCAGGATTAGAAGAAGTTGCATATATTGGGTTTTCTGATTCATCCTGTAAAATCGATTTATCTGCTTTAATAATTAACTTACAATCAGCACCTTTTGGAAGAAGATTTCTTGGAACAACTTCTACCATATATTTATAATAACCATTTACATATTCGCTGTAATAATAAACATCTGTTTCTACTGTGCCATCATTAATACCATTTCCTGTTAAATCATATTCGATTTTAAAGGCTTCACTACTTAAATTGAGTTTATTTAAAGGTTTAGAAAACTCAGTCATAATACTTAAATCAACTGGATATCCCTCGTTATACATTGAATCAACTGAAATACTATCAACTGTTGGACCATTAGTATCAGCTAAAATTTCAAATTCAAACTCATAATCTTCATTTAATAGATTATCTGCCTCATCTTTAATTTGAATACCTGATACTTCATCCTTCACAAAAACTGTATAGTTACCAGCAGGAAGAGGCTGTCTCTCTCCCTCATCTTCATTATAAATTTCAAGAATAAAATCTTTTTTCTCGCCATTATTATTTAAATCAATATTATCTTCCTTTTCATTTACATAAAAACCATCTAAATTATCAGGCAGAGAATTTGGACCTGAATATTCAATATAAACTGGTTTTTCGCCGGCAGAATCTACTGGTATAGCATTATATCCATGTGAAATATTATCACTTTTTAAATTAACGTCTTCATTAAAATAAATTTTTAATGTGTTAATATTCTGATATGGATAAATTTCCCCTTTATCGGCTGGATATGTATTTTTAACATAAGGTTCAATTGTATCAGTTGAACGCATTGTTTTATTAAAGGCACTTATCAGATTTATCCCACCGCTATCTTTTACATGAGGTTTAATACTTAATCGATAATTTCTGTCAAAATGAAAAACTCCGCTGTAATCATTTTCATTATCACCCGGATCATATTCTGGATAATAACTTTCCGGCCTGTCAAATCTCCTGGTTGTTATTTTAAAATCCCTGTAATTACTGTCATCTTTTTGCATTATCATAATAGGCACATCAAAAATTTCATCATTTAAAACATAATTATCGGGATTTAATACATCTTCTAAATTCATATCTTTAGAAAAAGTAATTTCTATTGTTCCAAATGAATAATCTGTTTCATTCTGCAGCAAAAAATTTACATTTGAAACTTCTGGATTTTCAGCATTCTCAGAAATTGTTGAAAAATTCCAGGTAACTGGATTTTCAAGATTATTTCCCGCTATATCTTTTACTGCTGTAGTTACTTTAACTTTATATACTCTTGAATAAAAAAGAGGATTTACTGGTTTTAAATACAATCTGGAGTTACTTTCATCATAGTCAAAAATAACAGCAACTTCATCATCACCGTCAAAGAGTTTAATATTTGTGTTATTTAAACTGTTTTTAAGCATTGGTTCATTAAACTGAATATAAATTTCAGAGTCTGGTGGAAGTCCAACCTGTCCTTCAACTGGGTATTTCTCAATAATCTGAGGAGGAACATCATCAACTTGAGTGGTAAAACTCCAGCTTGTACCCTCAAAGTTAATACCCGCAACATCTCTTAAATTTTTATTAATTGAAATTATATATTCCTGTGAGTACCTGAGTTTTTCATCAGGAAAAAAGAAGGCGGTATGAATATCTCTGTCTCTTTCATATATAAAGTTAAAATATCCCTCGACTTTTGGAGTAATACTGAAAGCATTTATAAAAGAAAGTTCATCTATTCTTTCATCAAATGTAACTTTAATTATAGGCTCTATTGAAATATTTGTATTCCCATCCCCGGGAAATATTCCAGGACCGTCATTAGTTGTCTGCGTCGGGGTGCTGTCTGTAGAAAAAAACAATTCATTAATCACATCAACCTGATGATCTGAAAGTTCATTACCGGCTTTATCCCAAACTTTGTCAATTCTTAAATGATAATTGCTTTTTGGTCTAAACCAGTGGTGTGAATGATTAAAAATTAATATTGAAGGATCATCATAATCAATTTCAAGTCCGTCGGGGTCAAGCTGCACATATTCCCAATTATGGCTTGCTGAACTTTTATCAAGGTCGGTTCTTATATCCCATTGGGTTTCAAGCAACTCCTCATCAGGGTCATAATAATTAGGATGATAAACTTCAAAAAGAATATCTTCATTAAAAATCAATTCTACCGGCTCATAAATTTTCACATCTTCATGATCATCTTTTCCTGTATCCAGGTCAACGAATTCCGGCGGGTCATTATCAAAAATAATTGTCTCTGAAACTGTCATTACAACTTCTCTTTCCAGCTCACCATCATCTCCTATTTCTTCAACCAGATATTGAACAATAACATCAGTTTCTGAACCAGAGTCAACATCGGCTAAAAAACCATCTGTCCCTGCATAGTTATTACCACCACCATTATATACAAATTCTCTTATAGGATCTTCGCCCTCACTTCTAAGAAAATAAACTATCATGCCATCCTGGGCGTCAGGATGATAATAGGAAACAGTTAGAAATCTATCATTTGTATATTTTGAGCCGTCTGAATAAGCGTAAACAAGTCCACGTCCAGATTTTCCATCATTTGTGCCTTCGTCATCATATGGGGAAACAGCATATTGCGGAGCCATTTCTTCGCCATCAATACCATAAATTAATGGTCCAGCCGGAACACTTGAATAAATTTTTATAAAACTGCTAAAAATAATAATAGATATAAAAATTAATTTTAATTTTTTCATATTTTAAAACCCCTGTTTTTTGAGAATTATATCGTACTCAATTTCTTCGCCTGTATTTATTTTTATTCTTGAACTTTCGTCAAGACCATAAATGCCGCCAGAAATTAAATCCGAGGGTTCAAGATTATTTTTTAAATCCTCATCAACAACAACAAGCGGAAGAAAATCATAGTTTCCCGAGGGAAGGTTATCATATACATACTCATTTGAAAGCTGTCCTCTTGTGGGAGTGTGAGGAACAATTTTTGTATAATCTTCTGTTCTTATCATTAACTCGAAATTATCAAGTTCTTTTTCACTTGAACTTATCGGCAGTCTGACAAGGTTTGAACCATCTTCTAAAAATATTTTTCCCCTGAGCTGTGCAATATTAACTTTTGAAACCATATATATTTCTTTATTGTGAACATCTTCACTTATATTAATTGAATGTTCCATATCATTATATAAATCCGATGATAACTTCATATTATAACTTCCCTTAGCAAGACCATACACGGTAAATACCCCGGAACTATCTGAAATATAACTACCGGAATATCCTTCAACTTCAAGTTCGATTCCACTTACAGGTTTATCCGAAGCTTTATCTTTGACAACCATTATGAGCTTAGAATCTCCTTCTTCCATTTGAACACCGTTTAATTGATTTCTTTCTCTTTCAGATGAAATATTCAATCTGAGCGATTTTATATAGTATCCCTCTTTTTCAAAAGTGAAAATATACTCACCCTCAATTAAATTTTCTAATGTAAATTCACCTTCACTGTCAGTATAGATTCTTTCATTAAAATAATAATATTCATTGTTTAAAGAAACTTCTATTTCAACATTTTCTAAAACTTCGCTTGTTGATTTATTAAGTACTTTCCCGCTTAAGTTTATTGTCTGACGGGATAATTCTAAAATATTGTTTAAATGAATATAATTTTTTTCTATATTTATTCGGCGGGAAACATTTACAAAATCGGATTTCATTGTCTGTATTAGATAGTTTCCTCTTTTTAAATTATTAAACACAAAAAAACCATTTTCATCTGTTGTGGTTTCTACAACACCAATTCTTACCGGAAGATTTTTAACTGGTTTATTATTAACTACAATTTTTCCAATATACGCAGAATTATTAAAATCAAAATCTCTCTGCTGAATATAATATTTATCGGTTTCAAAACCATTACTTTCATCACTGAAATCTATTTCTTCAATATAATCAGAAAAATAATCTGTTGAAATTTTTAAAATATATTTTCTATTATCTAAAACATTTTTATCAAATTGAAAATAACCATTTTTATCTGTAAAAACAGAGGTAGAAAATGTATTTGTGCTTAATATCACCTCTGCTCCCAGTATTGGAACTTCCTCTCCCTGGCTTTTAAAAAAAACGTAACCGTTGAAACCGCTTCTTTCCCTATTCAGCATTTCAGAAATACCAACATCATTTTTACAGGATATATGAAATAAAGCCATTGTTATAATAAATATAAGAAGAATTATTTTTTTCATCATATTAATCATCCTCACCCTCGGTTTCAGAAGTCTCAGTGTCGCCTCCTTCATGCTCCATAATGGCAGATAATGATAACTCAATTCCAGGGGCTATATATACTGGGTCATCTGAATCTGCAATAGTTACATAATATCCAGCAGGTCGATTTTCATCTACTGCCGCAGAATTAACAGGTATAAAAGCCACAGCCTCAAATTCATAATAACCGGAATAAAGATTAGTAATCGTTGCCTCATTATCCCCGTCCGACTGTATAATAAAAGAAGTTACTTCTTTATTACCTCTAAGCTCAACTTCGATATTATTTTCCTCATCTGTATAAATATATGTTTCAAATTTTCTTAATGTTACGTTTACATAATCAAAATTAATCCCTTTAATATTATCTTCATATTTGGTATAAAAATCCAGGTTAACACGCGAATTACCATTACGTTGTTTTACAAAGAAATTTTCGGTAACCTGATTATTTGGCTCTATATAAACTTTCTTTTTCTGCACCTCAAAATCAGGAGCCACAACAGATAATTCATAAAAACCGGGAGTTAGAGATGGAATAATATAGTTACCGTTTGAGTCAGTAAAGCATTGGGCTCCGTCTCCAGTAATTACCGCCATATTTGCAATACCCTTACCTGAATTTATATCTATCACCTTACCTGAAACACTTGATTTTCTTCCTGTCATTTCAATTTCAGAAATCTTATATTCTTTCACTTCATGTACTTGTATATGCTTTTCAAAATTCTGATAATCCTCATGCTCATATCTAAGCATATAATTCCCTGAATAAATATTGCTGAATCTGTATTCACCGTTTTCATTGCTTCTTGTAGAACTGATTAACTCATCATCCTGATATAATCCAACGACAATATTATCTAAAAATTTCAGATTATGTTTATCAACTACAACTCCATTAATTGTAGCAAGGGTAGGATTCATATAAACAGTATTATTTGCATAAACGCCATCATTATCGAAATTTGCGACAACACTTTTATAGTTTTCTTTTGAAAAATTCACTACTTCGCTTCCATTTTTAGGAATGAAAAATTCCCCCTCTCTAGTGGTAAGATTTTTTTTATTTTCAATTGAGATTTCTACTTCTTCAACCGGATTCAAAGTATATGAATCAATAGTTCTACCTGAAACCGCAGACTCAAATGAACCAGTCGAAAAGCTACCTAGAAGCTCAAAAACAAAATTTCTTTCTCTGTCAATTCTTAAATCAATCTGTTCTCTTTCGGTGTTAAAACCGGCTGCATGAACTTCAATAATATATCTTGCGTATGAGAGTTTTTTTCCCATAATTTCATTTTTTATAACAAAAATTCCATCTTCATCAGTTTCCGTTTTATATCTTATATTACCATCTAAATTTAAAACCCTTACATCTGCATTCTCAACAGGTATTTCTCTAAAAGTAACATTACCCTTGAACACAGCAGAACCTGCATGAGAAGAAAATTCTGCATCATTTAAAAATTCATCTGTGAAACTTCCACTTGAAGAGCTTGTACAACCTGAAAGAAAAGCTATTAAAAAGGCTGTAAATAATATTAAAGTTAATTTTTTCATATATCTTCTCCACCGCCCCGGTAAATATTAAAACTTTTTTCTGTTACATTAGGAGTAGTATCATAAAGCATTTTCATTGTGTTTATATCTGCATCAGAGAGGCCAATTTCTCCCTCTATAATAATATTTGAATCCCCGTCATATAATACATCATTGGGATTGGAGCTTGTCCCCCATAAACCAAGGGCATGTGCAATTTCTTTAAGCATTATAAGTTTTCTGAACCTTTCTACAGGTTTTCTGTCAGTTCCTGGAAGGTATATTCCAAGTCTGATTAACGGTTTATATGAAAACTCGGGAAAATCTGGATTAATTCTAAAAGTATTTGCTATTTTAACCGTCTCTCCAAAGTCTTCAACCCACTCAACGCTAAAATGGGCGTCATCTATATTATCAACCAGTTTGAAATCAAAAAAAGAACACGCATTTTCCCATATTCCCAGTGCTTCAACAAAATCATCAGAATACTCTAAAAGATTTTTTTCAATAAGCATTTCATCATCAATAAATATGTTTATTTCTCCATTTGAAAATCTTGCCATTTGATTATTAGAAATAAAAACGCTTTCTAAATCACCACTTGTAAGGGTTTTGCCATAAGAATCTTCAAAACTTTCCTCGCCTTCAAATTCTATACTGTCTGCGATATCCTCATATATCGCGATTTCACGTGTTTCTGTATAAAAATCAATATTACTAACAGAATGATAGTAGTTAGGATTAATAATTTCAGGATGTTTCAATTCCATTATTAGAATATTTTCCTTATTATAAATTTTTATATCCTTTTCTTTTTTCTTATATCCTGGGGCCTCTATCGTAATTGTATGATAGCCTGTAGGAATATCTGAAATATAAAAACTTGCTTCAACAGAAGGGTCAAAAATATATTTTTTCCCCGCAATTCTAATTATTGAGTAAGGCAGAGTTAAATAAGTATCTCTTCTGTCATATTCGGTGTTTCTCATTATTGCAGATTTTTGTGGTGCCTGATTCATCTGTTCTAATAAATCCCCAATTAAATCTTCATCTTCTTCCCCATCTTCATCTTCTTCGTCCTCGCCATTGCCTTCTTCGTCCTCACCTTCATCTGTTTCCTCATCCTGTTCCTCCATCTCTCCAAAAAAATAATGTGGTCTTGACTGCACTATAACAATACCACGTAAACTTCCGGTTTCCCCGGACGAATATGGAGACATGCCTATTGGACTTAAGTATGATCCGTCATTACATCCTGTTATTAAAAAAATTAAAGATGAGATCAAAGTTATTAACAATATTTTATTTAATTTTCTTTTCATGGGCAAAGTCCTTATATTTTATTAAAAATTATAGTTTACTGTATAACCATATATTTTATCTGAAGAATTCATAATATTTTCTGCAAAAAGTGTTGTTCTTACCTTGTTTGTTTTAAGCCTGAACCCTGCATTAATAATAAAACTGTTATCGCTCAAAACATAATCACCATTCATTTTTTTTAATTCGGCCAGAAAGTGAACTCCCTCTATTCTAGAATAATCAAAGCCAAGGGAAGTTGTTGTAAATGAGGCGCTGCTGGAGTCAAAACCTGAAACATCGTCGATTGAACGGATAAAAGAGGATTTCAAACAAAAACTTGCTTTTAAAAAAGGTGAAATTTGTTCGCTTATAGAAAAAAATGCTGAATTTGCTTTTTCAAGTACCGAATATGTCATCATAAGCTGGTCTTTAGGAGTAAGCCCTGTATAATGTCCACCTAAAGCAATATTTAACCCATCAGCTACAAAAGCATATTTTAAATTAAGAGTGGTGAGTGTAAGATTCTGATTGGAGCTTTCTGACATCTCACCGCTATAATCCAAAAAATTAAAACCCAGCTCAATATTATCATTAAAACCATAAGATATATGAGCAGTTTTTTCTGTTTGTGCAGCATCTTTTACCTCATTTTTAAAATTAACCAGTCCATCTCTGTAGCTGTAGGAAAAACCAAAACCAATCTCACCGGTATTGAGTATATGGGCATGAGGCATTGTTATTGTTCCAGTCAATCCGGAGTTTGATAAATAACCTCCCCTATCGTACAGCGAAGCCTCAAACTGTCTACCGGGACGTTCTTTTTGAAGACTTTCCTCTTTTTTTTCTTCCTCAAAACTTTCATATCCAAGAACTCTTAATTCATCCAAAGGCAAACATATAACAATAAAATTCAACATAAAAATCATCAATAAAAATATAAGTTTTTTCATAAATATCCTCTTATTTTCTTTTCTTTTAAGATTATCGGTAAAAAGTGGGATTAAATTAATTAATAACTTGAATTATCAATATTTGCACAGCAATTCTCAATTTAGCCGAAAATCCTTTAGTGGTCAGGCCGATAGGAGCAGATTAGAGCCGATGAAAGCCGTGAGA
>JBNJGP010000074.1:0-13503 GCA_051747805.1 Candidatus Muiribacteriota bacterium | reverse complement strand
TAAATTTTAATTTACTTTACTGTTATCGTTAGATAACTTTACTATCACCTTTAGGTGATTTTACTAAGCTGAAAGCTTTTTACTTTTATGTCGGCTTGACCACTTGTTTTACCAAACTTTTGTCATTGTCAAGAACCGACACCCTCCCATCTTCTATGCGCCCAGAACCATTGATGAGGGGTTTCCTTTATAAATGATTCAAGACTTTTATTTATATATTTAGAAATTTCTTCGGTATTTGCATTTTTTTCTTCATAAGAATCATAAAAGTTTATTTCAAATTTCATAAAAGCTTTCCTTTTAACATATATAAAAATTATAGGGGAATCAAATTTAAGATACAATTTTGCTGGTAATGTTGTTGTTAGAGCGGGCTGATTGAAAAAATCTATAAAAACACCACCTGTTTTGGTTTTCTGATCAGAAATAATTCCTAATATTTCTCCTTTTTTTAAGGCTTTTACACCTTCTTTTAATGCTGCTTTTCTTCCAATTGGTTTTATATTATTTAATTTTCTATAATGGTTAATTAATTTATCAAACGCAGAATTTTTCTGCTTTTTCTGAATTACCGAAAGCTTGTAACCGAGAGCACAAATCAGACTTCCACCAAGTTCCCAGTTTCCAAAATGTGCTGTTATTAAAATCACACCTTTATTTTGTCTGTAAAATTTTTCTAGCTTATCAATTCCCTTTACAGTGAAAATATTATCTAAATTTTTTTTTACATATGGCTGCTTGAACATTTCAAATAATGTATATGCAAAATTTATAAAGTTCAGCTTTAATATAAAATTAATTTCCTTATCTGTTTTTTCAGGATAAACATTTTTTAAATTATCAAAACCAATTTTTCTTCTTTTTTTCCAGAATATAAAAACAAGACTTCCTAATACTTTACCTGCAAATGCTAAAAGACAGTTGGGAATTAATCCAATAAAAAAACCAGATACTCTAAAAAAGTAATATTTCATTATCCTTCCTCTAAATAAACGTCAAGAACCGAAACCATAACACTTTCAACAATCGCAGTTATATCTTCTGTTCCCTGGATTTGATTTAATTCATTATCAAAATAATGGTTATAATATTTTTCTGGATTGGTTTTTACCATATTTTCAATATCTTCAAGCATTATATCGGTCTCAAATAAAAACTGTTTATAAAGCATATTTGCAGATAAGTTATTTGAGTTAGCCAATTCTTTCATCATATTTAAAGTAGTTAAATAGTTTTTAATAGTATTATCAAATTGAACAAAATCAAGATCACTTCTTCGGGTGGGTTTTGTAGGAAGTTGAGCAACATTGATTTTATGAAGACCTTGCTCAGTTTCAATTTCTATTACAGAGTTCATATCAATAAGAGCATCTTTTTTATAAGCTAAATTTTTTGATTGCAAATAATCCGGAGCAAGCCTGGGAAGAATAACCCTTGGATTTAAAAGAACATATGGGATTACCCATTTTTTCAGTCTTTTTTCTTTGGGAATTACTTCATTAACAAGGTCAAAAACTGTTGTAACACAAGAATTTACTAATGTATTATAACTTTCATCCTTACTTTTAGCCGCCTTTTCAAGAGAATTTATAAGTAGTTTTATTTTTTGGTTTTGATTAAGTTTTAATTTGTATTGGCCAATTGTAAGACCACCTACATTAATTGCTCTTTGAATCCCATCTTTATAACCGGTTACAGTATATATTATAGGATAATTACCGGGTTTTATTCCCTTAACAATAGAATATGATTGATCAGTTCTAAGCCATGCCTCAACAGATAAAACTATACCAATTTCTTTTTCCCCATTATTAGTTATTATACCGTCAAAGTCTTTCATTAGAAACATTAGCATACCATGTGCTCCAATATATTTGGGCGGAAAATCCTTTGACCAGTAGTAAACATCTTTTACCTTAGAAGGATCTATTGTTGCCTTTCTAAACTCAGCCGAATCTAAAGTTCCTTCAGGAAAACCAAACCTGAAATTTTCAATAGTAAAAGTTCCATCATTGTTTTTAATAAGTTGTATCTGTTTTTGATCCGGTCTTAATGGCGCTAGAGAAAAAGTATTAATAAAAATAAAAATAAATAAAAAAAGGGATAGGATTTTTTTCATTTAATGCCTCCAAGTAAAAGTTTATTAATTTTTGTTAATTCTTACTTATATTATAGATTTATTATATTTATATGTCAATAAATTAAAAACAAACAAGCTCTACTCGTCTATTTAATTGTCTTCCTTCTTCTGTTTGATTTGAGGCCACTGGATAAAGCGGGCCGACCCCTTTAGCCTGTACTCTATTTTTATTAACATTAAAATTTGAAATCAAGAAATTTAATACGGATTCTGCCCGGCCTTGCGATAATTCCATATTCATCTTAATACTCCCTCTCATATCTGTATGCCCTACTATATAATAATTTTTATCTGGATTTTTTTCTATAAAATCAGCTATTAAATCAATTGCTTTCCTGGACTCTTTTCTTAACCTATAACTACCGCTATCAAATAAAATCCCATACATCTCTATTCGACCTCTTTCCTGAATGGAACGCTCTATTTCGTCGGCAGTAATTATATTTGGTCCCTCCGCGTCAGTTTTGATTATATCAACTCTTAAATATGGATAAGAATGCCATCCGTGGTTAATATTAAAAGTAAAATAAATTTCTTTTTCTTCTAATGTTTTTACGGCTGTTATATAATACTGATTAGAGTTAGAACCATTTGTAAATGGAAAAGAGCGACTACCATTTCTATCGTGATCTACTGGATTTAAACTATAAACAATATTTTTAAATTTACTGCCACCTTCATTACCTTCCATTTTATATAGGATTTCAAAACCCTGTTTATCCAGTTCTCTAAGATAAGCCATATAAATCCCATAAGCTGATTGATTTTCAAACCTGTAAAATGAGCGTATAATACTACCTTCAATATTTTTTATTTCACTTATCTCTCCATCAACAACAGGTCCTAATATAAGGTTATATTTATCCATATTGACTATTTCCTGATAATTCTGACTTGAATTTTTAATTTTCTTTACTGGAAGTTTTAAATCATCTGCAAACGCCACTTCCATATCTGGAATTTCATCATGAGTATGAATAAAATCTATCCTGTAAACAGGATAATTAAACCATCCTATATTTATATTTACTGTTACAAAAACCTCATCGCCATCATTTAAATGCTTTGCAACAATATAATACTGATTAGAATTAGAACCCCCTGTAAATGGATAAGAGCGACTACCATTTCTATCGTAATGTACTGGATTTAAACTGTATATGTGTCGATTGAATTTACTCCCCCCTTCATTACCCTCTACCTTATATAGAATTTCAAAATTATTTTTATTCAACTCAGTAATAAAATGTTCAAAAACATTAACTATATTTTCTTCTTTATGAGTATAAATCGTTCGAACAATAGAACCTCGAACTTCTTTTGTTTCAGGAAATTCTCCTCCTTCTAATGGACCAAGTAGAATATTATATTTATCAAAATGCACAAATTCCTGATAACTCTGATTAGCTCCTTTTATATCTTCAATTAGAATTAATTCACTTATGTCTGCCAGAGGGATAAAAATTAAAGAAATTAAAATAAAAGGTAAAAATAATTTTTTTTGCATCTGCTCCTCCAATAAATAACTTTATTACTTAAGTTTATTTCCTATTAACTACTATTTCAATTCTTTCATTAAAACGACGTCCATTTGCAGTATTATTTGAAAAAATCGGGCAAAATACACCAACGCCATAACCCGTCATCGTTTGAGTAATTTTAAAATTAGTCTGCAAATATTCTATCACAGCCTCTGCCCTTTCTTTTGATAAAGCATAATTTGAATCAATATCCTTTATATGATTTGTATGACCAACAATCAGGAAGTTCATTTCAGTTGAATTTAAAATATATTCAGCAATAATAGCAAGTGTTTCATATGAACTTTCTTTAAGAATAGAACTTTCTTCTTCAAACTCAATATCATAGGCAGGAACTCTTCCATCAGTTTCCATTAGTAATTTAATATCTTCAACTGATTTTATAACAGGCATTTCAACCTCTGTTTCAATTACATCAATTCTATAAATCGGATATTTAAACCATCCAGTATTAACATTTAATGTTATATAAATTTCTCTATCTGCAAGTTTTTTTACAGCAGCAATATAATTTTGATTTGAGTTTGAACCACCTTTAAATGGTCCTGACCTGAGCATATTTCTATCTGTTTCAACAGGATTTAAATCATAAACCCTTTTATTAAATCCACTGCCACCTTCGTTTCCATCTACCTTAAATAGAATTTTATATCCTTCTTTTTCAAATTCGTTTAAATAAGTTTTAAAAATTGAATAAGAAGATTCTTCTTTATGTGTATATAATGCTCTTACAATATTTCCCTGTATATTTTTTATTTTTCCAAAATCGCCACTTTCGATTGGCTTCAGGGGAATTGAATAATCTGCAAAATCATTTGTTTCGCTATAATAATAGTCTGACCCGGCGATAATTCCAACCGGTAACGCAACTTTATCTGAATTCTTTGAATAAGTATTCAAAAAGGCAAAAATTAAAAATAAAAAAATAAATTTTTTAAACATTGTAATCCCCCTTTTTTTGCAATTAGTTTATTTTAAATATATAATAATATATAGTCAAACTTTTTTTAATGAAAAATGTCAGGTTTTTTTAAAAAAATTAATTTTTGATGAATTTCCTGTTAATATTATACAATATTGAAAAATGCCCTCTAATGATTTTCAAATCTCTACTCCTCTTCTAATTATCTTTTTTTTCTTATTTAGCTATTTAATTTGTAAATGTCTTTATAGTCTGTTATCATAAATAATAAATATAAGTAGGAGGATAATACAAATGAACAAAAATACTCAAAGTATTAATATACTGCTTTCTGGAGCAGCTGGCCAGGGCATAGAAACAATAGAAAAAATACTATCCGGCGCAATAAAAAATAGCGGTTTGTTTACTTTTACCTCAAAAGAACTCATGTCGCGCATACGCGGCGGACTGAATTCACTTTTAATCAGAATATCAGACTCGCCAAAAAGTGCTTATATAAAATCTCCTGATTTGCTTTTTTCACTGAAAAATGGTGGAATCAATCGGCTTGATGATAGAATATCCGGTAAAACCACTATATTTTACGATGGTAACAAAGAAGAACCAAAAAAAACCTATAATAACATGGTAAATCTTGATATGGATGGTATTAAAGGGAATGTAGAAGAAAAGCTGTTTTCAAACACAGCTGTATGTGGTTATATATGCAGTTACCTTCACTTTGATAAAGAAATTTGCCTTAAAGTTGTTGATAACATTTTTTCCAAAAAATCTCCTAAAAAAAACAGGCAGGCTTTTCTCAATGGATATTCCTCATGCAGAAATAAATCAGAAAAGTTAAACATTTCAGACCTTGCTGAAACTCCTGATAAAAATAACTACATCATGAATGGCTCACAAGCTTTGGGACTTGGAGCACTTGCAGGCGGGTGCAACTTTATATCAAGTTATCCTATGTCCCCCTCGACTGGAGTCCTTATTTTTCTTGCAGAACAAGGAAAAGAACACGGAGTGTTTGTAGAACAGGCAGAAGATGAGATAAGCGCAATAAATATGTGCCTCGGTGCATGGTATGCTGGCGCAAGAGCTATTGTTACAACATCAGGCGGCGGATTTGCTCTTATGGAAGAAGGACTCAGTCTATCAGGCATCACCGAAACGCCCTGTGTAATACATGTATCACAAAGACCTGGGCCAGGCACTGGATTGCCTACCAGAACAGAACAGGGGGATCTTAATCTTGTTCTATATGGCGGACATGGTGATTTTCCGCGGGTAATACTCTCTCCAGGGAATGCAGAACAATGTTTTAATATCGCCTCCAAAGCTTTTGATATTGCCGACAAATTTCAAGTACCAGTAATAATACTAACAGATCAGTTTCTTGTTGATTCCACTTTTACAGAGCAGAATATCAACATCAGGGATATTAAAATAGATAATAAAAAATACATAACTGATAACAAAGAAGATTATAAAAGATATGAGATAACTGAAGATGGAATATCTAAAAGAAAATTACCCGGCTATGGTAAAGGTCTTGTCCGTGTTGATAGTGACGAACACAATGAATATGGTGAGATAACCGAGGATTTCAATGTAAGAGTTGCTCAGGTACAAAAAAGGATGAACAAACTTAAAGATATGAAAGATTTTTCAATTGCACCAACGCTGATAGGTAAGGAAAATTATAAAGACCTTATAGTATGCTGGGGTTCAAATTATGGACTGGCAGAAGAACTTATTGAAAACTCAGGAGGAAATGGATTATCAGCACTTCATTTTTCTCAGATTTACCCTGTTCCCGATGAAGCATATAATTATCTGAAAAAAGCAGAAAGAATAATTATTTTAGAGAATAATTACACCGGACAGTTCGGCGAACTTTTGAAAAAAATTTTTAATATTGATATTTATAAAAAAGTTCTCAAATTTGATGGTCTTCCCTTATGTCTTGAAGAAACAACAGAATTTATTGATAATATTTTAAGTGGAGGTAACGATGAGTAATATATTTGATATGGAAAGAAAAATAGATATTGCATGGTGTCCGGGATGCGGAAACTTCATGATTAGAAAGACACTTTTGGATACACTTGAAGATTCGGGGCTAACTCCAGAACAGGTTGTAATATGTTCCGGTATAGGTCAGGCCGCAAAAATGCCTCAGTATATTAAATGCAATTACTTCAATGGACTACATGGCCGAAGTCTTCCGGTGGCTACAGCCGTTAAAGCATCTAATTCAGCTCTTACCGTAATCGCTGAATCAGGTGATGGTTGCACATATGGTGAAGGAGGCAATCATTTTCTACACACTATAAGAAGAAATCCAGATATAACGAATATTGTACATAACAATATGATATATGGTCTTACAAAAGGACAGGGATCTCCAACAACAATGAAAGGCGTTAAAACCACAGTGCAGGTCAATGGATATTTTATTGAACCTTTTGATCCAATAGGTACAGCCCTTTCTAACGGTGCAGGTTTTGTTGCCCGTGTTTGTACCACAGATACAAAAAAAAGCGCAGAAGTCCTGAAACAGGCTATAGAATACCCAGGTTACGCTCTGGTGGATTTTTTGCATCCATGTGTCAGTTTCAATAAAAATAACAATCTTGCATGGTATAAAGAAAATACATACTGGATAAACAATCATGATAAATCAGATATTGAAAAAGCCTTCTCTATCTCCCGAGATAAACAGAAACTATCCCTTGGTATACTTTATAAAAAAGAAATGACTGTCTTCAGAAAAAGAGATGGTTTCTATACTGATGCTAATGACATTGCCTTGACCGAAAGAAATAGAGATGTTTCTAAGTTAAAAAATCTTATAAATAGTTTTAGATAAAAAATTTGGGGTCAGGTCTCCGGAATTCGCATTCTAAGAAATGCATATGACAGTTATTTGCTTTAAATAATCTGATTTTTGGATAACACAAAATCTACTGCTCCAAGTTTCATACTTTCTACTGCATTGTCTATATTTCCATCATTTTTCATTATTAATTCTTAATTATTCATTCTTCATTTTTCATTATATTATTTATATTTTTATTTAACTGATTAATTTTTTTTAATGTTTTAATACCATCCATATCTGGCATTTTTATATCCAGTAATATAATATCAATTTTATAAATTTTTAATACTTTTAGAGCTTTATGACCATTTTAAGCTGTATATATTTTTGTGTTATCAGCCTCAAGGGTATGTGATAGTACACCAGTACAAAAAGCTGAAACCGAATGAAAATTTGAAGCCCAGAGTCGTTCTAATATGTTCAATGATTTATTATTAAACAGAAAATATAACCAAATATTAAAATTCTGGCTGGTCCTATTTTATCAATTAATTTTTCAATATTTATTTTTTTATAATTTTTATTTTTTGGTAAATTCATATAATTAAATTATATTACATCTATACAAAGAAAAAATCAATCAATTATTTTCCAATTTATAATAATTGAAACCATAATAAGGTCTTGTTTTTTCAACTATTATAAATTATTATAATATATAAGAGAAAAAAAATTATATATAGGAGGAAAATTTATATGTTAATGAAAAGTAGAATTTTAGTTTTCATTTTAATGATTATTCTATTAATTTCTCTGCCCACTTCTGTTTTAGGTTCTGGTCATAAAAAAGATACGGAAGGAGCTCAAGATCATCCTTTGATTTCACGTTTTCCTGATTCAATAATCAGACATTTTGAAACAAAAAAATCTGATAAATATATTTTCCCAACTGGCGAGAATATTGGAAAGCTAAATGATGAAGGGCAACGGTTAGACAGCAAGATTATAGAAGGTGATATAACTAGAATAACTTACGAAGCACCTAAAGATACTTCAACTCTAGAAATATTTAATAATTATAAATCAGCATTAAAAAAAGCCGGTTTTGACATCATATTTTCTGGCTCTAATAAAGAATTGAGCTGGCGCTGGACAATTAATTTATACAATCGGGATATTAATCCTTTACCTGGTGAAGCTCATAAATTAGCAATTTCCGAAAAAGATTTTAGATACCTTTCTGCTGAATTAACAGAAAGAAATGAGAATCTCAATGACATTTATGTATCATTAACTACAACAAAAGACAATGATGGTATTGGAATCCAACTTGATATCATAGAAGCTGGGTCCCCTGATGAAGATTTAATTAATGTAAATCTTAACAATATGGCAACGGAAATGGAAGAAAAAGGGTCAGTTTCTATTCATAATATTTATTTTGATACAGGCAAAGCAGATATAAAATCTGAGTCAGAAAAAGCATTAACAAAAATTTCAAATTTTCTTAAAGACGAATCGGATTCTAAATTTTATGTGGTAGGACATACTGATAGCAAAGGAAGCTTGGAGTTTAATATGAATCTTTCTACCAGCAGAGCAGAAGCGGTTGTAAAAACTTTAGTTGATGATTATGGTGTTGAAGCGAAAAGAATTAAAGCCCACGGGGTAGCATTTTTAGCTCCTAAAGCTTCAAATTATACTAAAGAAGGGCGTGCTCTTAATCGAAGAGTTGAATTAGTAAAACCTTAAATTTATTTAGCTAATTAAATGTCAAGAACCCCATAATACTTTTTTTGGTTTGTTGATTTTTTTATTTTTTTTTGAAGGAAATAATGGGTCAAACCGATGCATTAGTCTGAGCAGGTCCTCACAAGGCGCATCCCGAAGAAATTGAACACACTTCCTGGACCGGAACCGCCACGATGAGACACACGCATATTGTAATTAGTTAAAAACCAGGAACCGCCACGAACGATACGACTTGAGCCCGAAGAGGGGCCTGTTGGATCTGTTGCTCCACCTGTTCCTGGATACACACTGTAATTGTTTTCAGCTGAATTCCAGTCCCATACCCATTCCTGTACATTTCCTGACATATCAAATAATCCAAGTTCATTTGGAAGTTTTTGACCTACTATTTTTGTTTCACTACCGGAATTACCTGAATGCCAACCAACATCGTCTGCATTATCTGACCCTGCATATAAATAATCTGTACTTGTATCCCCTGGTATATGTGGATTTAAATGTCCACCACGAGCTGCATATTCCCATTCCGCTTCTGTTGGCAATCTATATCCATTTGCATCAAGGTTTTGTGTAGCACTATTATCATACGGTCCACCACCATATACTTGCTCTAAACCATGCTGCTGAGATAACCAGTCTGCAAACTCTATTGCTTCATACCAGGTTACATTAATTACAGGTCTCTGTCCTTCTCCATATTCTGCGGTCCCACGGTTTAAAGACGATAAATCATATAACTCATAAGTTACCTCGTATTTACTTATATAAAAATTATGGGTTAATATTACTTCATGAGTTGGCTCTTCGACTGAATCACCTTCCCCTCTTGTATTTCCACGAGTATAACTGCCTGCTTCTACAAATACTTCTACCTCTCTTTTAAATATTGCTGTTAAACTTATATCTGAAGCTGGCATTGTTATTGTGATATTTTCTGTTGTTTCACTACCAGTTGTAATATATTGTGTATCTCCTTCCCATCTATCAAATAAATGTGAATAATATTTTTCTTTCAATGTGTTTGGTACAGCTAATAATTCTACTTCGTCCTCTACATTATATGGTTGTGTTTCTGTTAAATCTTGAGCTTCTCCCATTTCAATTGACGGTAATTGATTTAATGATAAAGCAAATGTCTGTGCTGAATCTACTTCAAAGTTTGCCTGTACTGTTACATTGTCTGCTGGCACTGTTATTGTTGTTGTTGCATTATCCGGATTATCAAGATGTGCTGTATCGCCAGTCCAGTTTAAAAATGTATAACCTGGATTCAATCCTGCATTTATTGTTACTGATTCATTATAATCATATGTTCCAGCTCCGCTCGGAATTCCACCTGCAGCCGGGTCAGCACTCAATACTACATTATATTGGTTTATTGTGTAATTGGCTGTGAGCTCTATTGACTGATTTGGCATTTTAACTGTATTTGTTGTTGAATTTGTATCAAATGTATTATCTAAAAATTCATCTATTATCGCCGTATCACCTGTCCAGCCGTTAAATGTATATCCCGCATTTACACTTGTGCTTATTGTTATTTCCTCTTCCGCATTGTAATCTGCCGGTGCTGTAACATCTCCTGCCGCATCTATTGATTTATTCACATTTAATGTATATATCTCTTCCGTATCTACTTCAAAGTTTGCTGTTAAGTTAATATCAGACATTGGCAGTTTTACAATTATCTGATTATCCTCAACTGTTCCTTCTATTATATGCTCAACATCCCCTGCCCAGTTTGTTAATTTATATCCAGAATTCGCATTTGCTGTAAATATTATTTCTGTGCCCGCCTCAAAAGATTCTAATTCATCATCATCTGTTTCATAAGTTGTATTTCCCCTGTTTATTTCATTTACATTTGTAATTGGATTATAAAATGTTGTATGTATCCAGTCATTGGATTTTATTTCTAAAAATGTTACTTTTCCATCTTCAAATTCTAAACCTTGCTTTATATGAAAAATATTCAGCTGTTCATAATGAGTTTTATCTAAAGCTGCTATATATATGTAGTATTCCCCGGTATTTATATTTTCAATCTTTACACCATTTCTGTTATCGCTCCCATCTTTTACATCATATTTGTTAAATATGTAATTATAATCAAATTCAAACTCCGGTTCTTCATCATTATTTTGTAAACTTTCATAATATGAAGCTGAATGTTTAAAGTCTTCAAGAATATATCTTATTTCCTCTGTAGAGAGATCATTTGTTTCATCAGGTACATCATTTTCAGTATAGGCGTGTTCTTGGAAATATTTATTAAAATGAGTTTTATTCACAAGTAAAACTTCTATCGTACCAATATTAAGATAGTCCGGCGGGGCAGCATTTATATGTGACGGTGGTTCAGGCCACTCTACCTGTATTGCAAGACCAGACTGTAATGTTGTGCTTTGTGAAAAACTTTCGTCTACCCTGTTTTTACATCCCACAAATAATATATATGGTATAATTATAACAATTAGAAGGAATTTTATGGTTGATTTCATGAGTTTACCCCCAAAATT
This sequence comes from Candidatus Muiribacteriota bacterium, assembly GCA_051747805.1. GTDB lineage: Bacteria > Muiribacteriota > Muiribacteriia > Muiribacteriales > Muiribacteriaceae > JBNJGP01. Next base: position 1,817 of record JBNJGP010000074.1, on the reverse strand, counting down.
TTTGAATAATAATTATATTTTATAACAAATTTGTTTTATAATCAAATTCAAAATAAAATAATTATCATATTAGATTTTATTCTTTATTTGAGTTTAGCAAATTTTTTTAAAAGACTTTTGTGGTCAGGCCTACAGAAAAGTAAAAAGCTTTCAGCTTTTTAAGAAAATTTGCTAAACTAAAGTTATTTATCAAGAAATTTTAAAAATTGATTTATCTTATCATTATTCGCTTTTTTAGGAACATTACCTTTCATAATTTCATTTAACCTTGAAGCTCCTAAAAACATTTTGAATTCTGTAGAAATTCCCTCTTTAATTAAAAAATAATCTGCATTTGAAATTTTTTCTTTAAAACTCGGATATCCCTGAAAAAAACAAGTATCTTTTTTAATACCTATAAAATCTATTCTGGAAATTAAATACCTGTCTGAATTTGTATTAAAAAAATCTTCTTCCACAAGGTCTACTACCGTCTCATAGGTAAAAATTTCTTCTTTCCCACAGTGAATTACTGAAATACAAACCGGATTATATCTAACTTTAAAATCATCACCTTTTCTAAAAACAAAAGGAACACCCATAATAGTTTGTGAATAAGGCGCAATAAGAAAAAAAGATGGATAAATAAAATCTTCTTTTTTAAGATTAAAATCAGCTAAAGATTTTTTATTAACAATTTCATCAATAAATTCATTTAAATAATTATCAAATTCTCTATCACTAGGTGAATAACCATAATTCCAGATAATTAAAAAAAAGCCACCGGTAACTAAAATACTACCAAATAGTATTGATATATATGAATAAATAATAGCTCCGACAGAATAACAAATAATTCCAGGAATAAAACTTTCAAAAGGCAGCTGTTTTTTATTGAGATATAATTTCACACTTTTTGACTTAAACTTTTTATCTCTATCTTCCCATGTTTTATATCTGCCAATTTGTTTACCTTTTAATAAAAAAAAAGTTCCGATAATCAAAAAAACAATTGGAAATAAATTTCCTACCATAAAAATAAATAAAATCAAACTTGAAATATATAAATATATGCCTTTTTTTAAGTGATTTTCTTCGTATTCTTGAAAAGATTTTATTTCTGTAATATCTATCATAATATAATCCTATATTAAAAATATATTAACACATTTTATTTTCTAAAATCTCCTTACTTTCATTTTCTCTTTTTATAAAATTATTTTTATATTCACTAATAATGTATTCTTCCATAAATATATATTAACATAAATGAAATTATTTTAACAAAAAGTTGTCAAAAAATTCCAAAGAAAAAAAAGAGAATTAAACAAAATCCATTTAAACATTTGCAAAATCAATGACTTAACCCCAACAAACATCTCAGAAACCTAAAACCCCAGATTTTCATCAATTAATATAAGAAATAATATCACCTTTTTGGATTTTTCCGGGTGTTAAAACCACAGCTTCTGCTCCACCCCGCCAATTAGATTTAAGAGCATTATATAATCCTTCTACTTCATTTTCCATTCTATTACATGGCTTGCATTCACCAGTAATTTTCAGAGCAACTTCATTTCCAATTCTTAAACATTTACCTGTAGAATTTTCTAAATTAACTCCTTTAATTAAAAGATTTACCCGACGAACTTTCCAGTCCAGATTTTTATTCACTTCTTTGCAGACATCTTCCCAGCTTTCCAATGATAAAATTGTTATCTGAGCATTTTTACTATTACCCCTGCAATCATTTTCAATTCCACTTTCTTTGAAAACATTGACAGAATCTGCAGTTTCCATCTCTGCACCTGAAACTCTCTTAAAAGCAATATCAATTA
>JBNJGP010000073.1:0-13641 GCA_051747805.1 Candidatus Muiribacteriota bacterium | reverse complement strand
ATGGTGGGGGTGAGGCGGTAGACATTCTCGAGGATACTGCCTGAATCTGCTCTAAATTATCAAGATGAAGGGCTGAGGTGCAAATATCTGCGTATGAAATACAAACATCGCTTCCCTTAATATAGGCTTTTTTTTCAAAAAGCTCAATATTTTCTTCTTTTTCTTCAAGCATGCAGGCGGCATGTTTTATAATCAAATTTTTAATTTTTGCGGCACAATCTTTTACCGCAAGCCCGGATAAATAAGTAGTTGAGGAAGCATAAGCTCCCACATCAAAAGGGGTTAAATCAGTATCAGAAGAAAGAATTAAAATGTCATCTGTATTAATTTCAAGCATTTCGGCCGCAATCTGGGATAAAACAGTATCTGAGCCAGTTCCTAAATCAGTTGCGCCAACATTTAAATTAAATGAGCCATCATCGTTCATTTTCATATAAACTGCTCCCATATCAATGTATGGAACCGAAGATCCCTGCATAAAACAGCCCATGCCAATCCCTTTTTTATATCTTTTATTATAGTTAAACTTTTTTTTCCAGTGATATTTTTTTCGTTTTTCATCCCAGTTAATAAGCTCTGCACCTTTGTCAATACATTCAGAAAGAGCACATGAGTCGATTTTAAAAATATGACCAGGTTTTCCCTCACCTAATGCTGCAAATATCGGAGAGGTTTCACCTTTTTTCATATGCCATTTTTTATAATATTCTGTTGGATTAATATTTAATTTTTCACATATATCATCAATCATCTGACTGTATGCAAAATATCCCTGAGTAGCGCCGTACCCTCTATAGGCACCGCCTGCAGGCAGATTAGTATAAACAGCCTTGCCTGTGAAAAAAATATTTGGAATTTTATTTAATAGAGGCAGAATTTTTGAGCCCACACATGACGTTACTGTTAAAGCATGAGTTCCGTATGCCCCTGTATTTTGAAGTGCATCAAAATGAAGAGCCTTAATTTCACCTTTAGAATCATAACCAACTTTATACTTTATTCGGAAAGGATGTCTTGTTCTTGAAAAAACAAACATCTCATCCCTTTTAAGTATAAGTTTTGCCTTCTGTTTATGTTTCCATACAGCAACAGCAACGATTGATTCAAGAAGGGCCTCCTGTTTATTTCCAAACCCACCGCCAATACGTGGTTTAATCACCCGTATTTTTGACAGAGGAATTCCTGTAGAATGGGCGATAATTCTTCTTGTATGAAAAGGAACTTGAGTTGCAGTAATTATTACAAGCCTTCCGCGCGGATCAAAGTAACCATAAGTGGATGAAGGTTCGATTGGACAGTGATGGGCATATTGAGTGTAAAAAGTTCCTGAATCAATATGTTCTGATTCATTGAAACCTTTTTTTACATCACCGACTTTGGCCTCAACCTCGCTTGCAATATTTTTTTCAGGCTGAAATTTAATAGGTATAATCTGTCTGGCGTCTTTTTCAGAATGGACAATAGAGCTTTTGCTGTCCTCGGATTTTTCAAAGTCAAGAACAGGTTCAAGCACGTTATATTTTACTTTTATTTTTTTTAAAGCCTCAACAGCAACTTTTTCGCTTTTTGCAACAACTGCACATACTTTATCACCTGTAAAACGAACGAAGTTATCAAAAACAGCACAATCGTATGGGGCTGGTTCGGGATAACTCTGGCCAGCAGTAGTGTACATAATTCTTTCCACATTCTGAAAGCTTAAAACATCCACAACATCTTCCATAGCCATTGCTTTTGAGGCGTCTATATCTATTATTTCAGCGTATGCGTGTGGCGAGGGCATAAGTTTTATTATAAGAGTATCTTTATCTGTAAAATCATCTGTAAATAACTCTTCCCCAGTTGCAAGGGCTAGCCCGTCTATTTTTTTCACTGATTTATTTACTTCTTTAAATTTTTTCATAAACTAGCCTCCCCTGCTTTAATTCTTAAAACAATCAAATTAACTGCGTCCACAATTTTTACATAACCGGTGCATCTACACAAGTTTCCATCAAGAGCCCTTAAAATCTCATCTTTATCCGGCGATGGATTTTCTTTTAAAAGAGCATAAATTGAAATAACAAAACCAGGAGTGCAGAATCCGCATTGAACAGCGCCGCATTCAACAAGAGTTTCCTGAATAACAGAAGGTTTATGAATGGTTCCAATACCTTTAACAGTTTTTATTTCACTGTTTTTAACAGACATAGCAAGCACATGACAGGAATTAACAGCTTTACCGTCAACAAGCACAAGGCATGCACCACATTGCCCTTCTTGACAACCATTTTTAACTTCAGTAAAACCATTATCTCTGAGAGCCTCAAGCAAAGTGCTCTCAAAAGAGAGTTCCAGTTCTTTATCCATACCATTTATATTAAATTTCTGTCGCATTTTCGCCCCCTAACATTTCAACAAAACAATCTTTAATAAAAATTGAAGTAATTTTATTTTTATAACTTTTTGAGTATTTATAATCAGAAATAAAATCAAAATCAACATGTTTAGAAATAATTTTTTGAACCAGACTTAAATTGATTTTTTCATTATTGATTTCTTCTATTAAATCAAGTGGTTTTAGAATCTTTGATTTAACTCCAGTAATAATAAAATTAAAATCACGCAGTTGATTATCTTCGTCCAGGTTACCACACAGATTAAGGGTGAGTGAATTATAATCGAAATTAACTCTTGAGAGTCTGTAGTTAAAAAAATAACTCTTTTTTGAAAGATTAAATTTAATACACGTTATAATATGATTTTCTAAATACAATTTATTTTTGAAATATTCATAAACAGGAATAGATTTAATGTCTCCGTCATAATAAATTAATTCAGCCTCAAGAATAGAAAGAGGACCGTTTAAATCTGACCATAACGGGAATTCTTTTAAAGAACCTCCAAAAGTCATTCTATTTCTAATTGGAGTTGAGGCGGCACTTTGAAGAGATTTTTTTAAATATTCAATTGTAACAGTATCTGGATTTTTGCTGTTTAAATTTAAAAGGTCAGAAACAGTGGCACAGGCTCCTATAAAAATATGATTTTCTTTAATTTCAATTTTATTAAAATTTAATTTATGAAGTAAAACAAAACCTTTTATATCAGATATGTTTTTTTTAATAAAAGATAAACCGCCTCCGCATATTCTAAAGCCGTTTTTAACGTAATTAAGAGCGTCATGAAGCGTTTCAGGATAAACCCACTTTAATTCATTTTGATTCATAATAAACTCCCAAAAATATTTGAATAATTATTTAATTATACCATGAGAGAATTTAATTCACAATGAAAAAAATACTGTTGTACCTTTACCTGGTGTTGATTCAAAAATTAAATTACCATTATGAAGCTCGGTAATTTTTCTGCAGGTTGCAAGACCAATACCAGAACCCGGAAACAAATCGGCAGTTTGCAGTCTTTTAAAAGGTTTAATTATATTTTCAGAATCAGAGTTATCAAAACCAACACCATTATCCTTAATATAGTATAAATTTTTATTATTGAATTTTTTTTGTCCAAATTCAATTTCAATTTTTTTGTTTTTTGAGCTGTACTTAACGGCATTTGATAAAATATTTTCAAGAAAAATCTCCGCTAAGGATGCGTCTGCCTGACAGTATAAATTTTTCTGGATTTTAAAGTTAAAATCAGTAGCTGGATTTGATATTTTATAATTATTTAAAATTTCAGATACAATTTGACTTAGGTTGATTTCTGAATATTCTATAGAGTAGTTGTTGATTTTTGATAATTGGGTAAGACCTTTAATTAGTTTATCCATTTTAATAATATTTTTTCTAACAATTTTAAAATAATTCTTTATTTGGATTAAATTATCAGGAAGCTCATCTAATATAATTTCAGAATATCCATTAATCAGATTCAGAGGAGAGCGTAAATCATGACATATATTAGAGCAGAACCTCTTGAGTTGCTCTATTTCGTCATATAGCATTTCTTTTTCAAAATAGTCATTTGTTTTATCTCTTAAACAGATAATAAACTCATCATCTGACACCCGGCTTATATTAATATCTAAATATTTATCATTATACTTAAAAATATCTCTCATAGAATTTCTTTTATTTTGGCTTTCAAAATGTTTTAGATACTTAATGACTTTTGTTTGCAGTTTTTTGGTAAATATAGATTTGCACCTGTCGTTTTTATAATCAATACTAAAAGATTTACCGATTTTTTTTATTATCATAGAGGCAGAGGGTAAATAATTTAAATATTTACTGTAGGATTTATTATTGAACCCGATATTTTTATTAATATTGTATTTTTTTTTTAGTACATTATCTATTTTTTTGCTTTTTCTTGCACCGTTGATGTACATAGATACAAAGGATTTTGAAACACCACATTGTCTGGCAATCTGCTTTTGAGTAAGCCCCTTTTTATATAATTCAATTTTTAAATCAGCAGTTGTATTTTTTTTCATAATATGATAAGTTAAAATCCTGGTTAACAAGTTAACTAATTTTTAAGGAGGATTCCTAACCAATTTCATTAACTTTTAAATAAAAGTATTGTTATTTTCGGTTATAACGGTAACATATTTTTATTATTAAAGTCAAATAATAAATGATAAAGTTGATAATTTTTATTAAAATCCCTGTGACGTCTGACTGCCTATGATTAAAGACAGATTTAAAAAGCTTCGGAAAAAACTGAATATATCCCAGAAAAAGCTTGCTGAAAAAATAAATGTCCCGGTTACCGCTATAAGCAAGTACGAAAATGGAAAAATAAAGCCTTCTTCAGAAGTTTTAAAAAAACTTTTAAAAAATTTAAACGTAAATATTAACTGGATTCTAATGGGAAGCGGAGATATGCTTTTATATTCAGAAGATGATTCTGAAACTAAAAAAAATTATAATAAATATATAAAAAATTCACATTTAACTGGTTTAAACAATAATTTTATAAGTCACAGATTAGTTAAAAATTTAAAAAAAGAACTGAATATAAATGCAAGAATTTTTCTTATAAAAGATGACAGCATGTCTCCAACGCTGAATATTGGGGACAGTGTTCTTGTTAATTTTATAGATAAAATACATACATGTGGTATTTATGCTTTTATGATTAACGATAATATTTTTATAAACAGAGTGCAGGAGTTTGGAAAGGATTTGCAGTTGATTTTTGATAATACACTTTATCAGAATTATATTTTGAAAGATTATAGAAAAAACAAATCGTTTAAGTTATTAGGCGAGGTTGTATGGCATTGCAGAATTATGAAAAAATAACCATTATTGGTTATCTGTAATTTTCTTTGTAAAAATGAATTAAATCATAAACATTTGCCTCAATAACATATACTTCAAATCCATGGTTTCTTAAAATATTATAAGCATCATACGCTCTTGCGCCGGAATGACAAAAAGTCAGTATAACTTTGTCTTCTGGAATATGCTTAATTTTTTTCTGGAGTTTACATACTGGAATATTTAAGGCTATTTGAAGACTCCCCTTTTTAAACTCGTTTTGTTCTCTTACATCAATAAAAAAGGCGCGATTTTCAATATAATACTCATAAGATTCGGCTATTGTAATACAATCAACATTCCGGGCAGTACTCCATTTAATAATATAAAAAAGAATCAGAATTGAAAAAATAATAATTAAGTAATTTTGTATAATCATTTTTAGCTCCGTAAAACCTCTATAAAATATTTTTTATTATTATTACTTATATTTTCGTCAAATATAGAAATTCCATTACCATCATGCGTTTCAATTCGTAAAATATTTTTTGAATATAACTTTATATTTTCTATAATAATCATGATTTTTTCCCCTTTTACAGATTTAGAAGGCAAAATAAAATCTTTTTTAAATTTGTTTAAAAAAAGTGAACCCCTGCCTTTATTTTCTGTCTGCGAACAGGCTCTGAAAATAATTTTCAGGGAACTCTCCTGTTTTTTTGCCTTGAAAATATATTCAACAAAACCTTTAAACCTGCCAACTATATGAGAAAACCCTTCTCTGCAGAAATCATCCCCGCTCCAGTAATTTAATTTAACCGGAGAAAAATTTCCATTATAAAAATCATTTACTTTAATTTTTAAACTATTATTAAAAAAATATTTAAAAAGAAGGTAGTTTTCATTTTTGCCAATTGAAATGCCGGTAAATTTTTCATAAAAGTCTATAAGGTTTTTTTTCTGAAGCCCGGAGGGTATATAACTTATTTTATTCTGAGCGTGTTTTGAAAAATCGCAGCATACGTCTTTTAAATTTTTAAAAGCCTGAGTGCCTGGTACTGGGCGGAAAAAACTAATACCGTACTTAATATTTTTATTTTTAAGAAATTTCAAAAATTCTGCAGTTTTTTCTAAATCAGTTTTAGTTTCATCCGGCATACCAATTATAATTAAAATATAGGGGTTGATTGAAAATTTTTTACATAAATTAATGGCTTTTAATACTTTATCTGAATTAGTGCTTTTTTTTATTGCCTCAAGCATTTTTTCTGAGCCTGTTTCAAGCCCGATATCCAGCCTTACTGCCCCCATTTTTTTTAAAAGAGCAAGGTTTTTGTTATTGACATTTTCAGCTTTAATATGGGCTCTGAAAAACAGTTTTAAATTATTTTTTTTCACTTTTTTATATAATTTTTTTATTTTTGAGTAATCTTCTGCTAAATCCGCGTCCTCAAAAGAAAAATAATATATTCCTTCTGAATTAAAAAATTTTATATCTTCGACTAAATCTCGGCTTTTTCTGTAATTTATTTTTGAATTATAAAAATAAGGGTTAACACAGAAAGTACATTTTTTATTACACCCCCTTGAATAATAAATCAGGGCGGTTTTTCTGCCGTCAAGATTATTTTTATCTTTAAAACTGTTTTCATAATAAAGAGTTTTTTCTGGATAAAGATGATAGGGTAAAGGTCCTGTTTTACTTAAATCAAGCTGATTCTTATTTTTATCAACTATAATAGAGTTATTTTTAATTTTTGCAGCTCCTTTTAGAAAATAAGGTCTATTATAATAATAATCAAAATAATCAATTATACTTCCAAAATTATTTTTATAAACAATAAAATCAAAAATCCCCGCCTTTTTCTGTTTTAAAAAGTAGTGACAGTACTCATTAAAAAATATGATTTTACACTTACAGTATTTTTTTATTTTGTTGGAATACTCAATAACCGAGTTATCTTTAGAAGTAATAATATAATTAGGGGCTTTTTTTAGATATTCATCAGAATTTTTAATATTAAAAAACTCAATATTATATTTATCTTTTAAAAACGCCCCTACTGTTAAAAGATTTAAAATTTCATTTCTGTCAAAAAGCCCTGATGGATTATAGTTAATTAATATAATTTCACTTTTTTTCATCAAGTTAATGTTATCATACTACCAAATAATTTTCCTGCAATCATTGAAAAAATTATAACCATAATTATATATACAAGTGATTTTTTATTTCCCATAACTTTGCGTACTGCCAGAAAGGTAGGAAGTGAAACAGCTGGACCAGCAAGTAGAAGTGTAAGTGCCGGACCATGATGAAGACCAAGGGCCATAAGCCCTGCAACGAGAGGGACTGATACGCATGAGCCAAAATAGAGTATAGACGCAGCAACAGAGGCAATAAAATTGGCTTTCCATGTATTGCCCTGAACCCAGAATAAAATATCAGATTCGGTTGCATAGAGTCTTAAAACACCAATCATAAAAACACCAATTAACATGGGTATAATAATTTTTTTTGCAAAATGAATAGTTTTTTTAACCCAGGATTTAATTTCTTCTTTAGATAAAAATTTCCAGGAAATAAATAAAATAATAAGGAAGTTTAAACCATATAGAGACCATTTCATATTATAGTTGAAAATATCAGTAGCTGGTAAAAAAATTAATGTAAAAAGAAATAAAAAAATTAAAAAAGTCTGCCACCACTTTCTATTATTATCATCAATTGGTTTCTGTTTTTTATCCAGACGATCTTTTTTGAATATATAGGAAAAAAGCATCCCAATAATAATACCGCCTGCAAATGTTACAATAATTCTTGAAATACCCATAGTAGAACCCATGAGCAAAAAAGTGAGAGTAATTGCGGTGATGTTTAAGGCGGGTCCGGAAAAAAGAAAAGTAATGGCTGGACCTATTCCCACACCAGAGCTGTATATACCTGTGAATAGAGGAACAATTCCGCAGGCACATACAGATAAACATATTCCAACAACAGAGGCAAGCGAGTATGAAACACCTTTATTAGCCTCAGGTCCCATATATTTTAGTATTTTAAATTTATTAATTAAAGAACCAATCGCCCCGGAAAGCATAAAGGCCGGTAAAATAATAAAAAAGTGACCGATAATAAAATCATAAACCTCACCCAATCCAGCTTCCAGAAATGTTGTAATCATTGTATCCCCCGTATATAATGTTTTATATGAGTAATCTAACTAATCTATATATTATTATACTTCACAATAAAAAAAAAGTTTCGATTCCGGTTGCAAAATTTGGACTTTTAAACTTTGAACCCGGATTTTATTTTTATATCGGCACGTCCTATAGAAGTCCGGAAAAAAGAATTAAAAGACATCTGAGTCAGCATAAAAAAAAACACTGGCATTTAGACTATATAACTGAAAAAATCAAACCTGTGAAAGCCTGTTTATTTAAAAATGTTGAATTCAGTGAGTGTGAATTAAACAGTCATATACATAATGAATTTTGCACAACCTTCCCTTTTAAAAAATTCGGTTCTTCAGATTGCAGGTGTTACAGTCATTTGCATTTTATAAAAAAAAGGCGGGATATACCCGCCCTTTTTTAATATAGTTAATTTAGTAAGTAATTACCACCAGATAACTCTGAAAGTGTTAGATGAAATTCTTCTGATTATAAAGTTTCCTCTAGACATTGCTCTTAAACCTTCACGGTTTGCTTTTGCTCTAAAATCATCAATTGTTTTTTCAACAACTTTCTGTCCAGTAGCATCACTTTGATTTATTTGACTATATCCTGAAAAAGTGGTCTGAGCCTGTGAAGGACCAGTAACCTGATGAGCAGAAACTCTAATATATGAAGGCACAGGTTGTTGTCCGGGATTAGCTGGTGCAGGATTATTAGATGAGTAACTCTGTTTTACAAATATTGAAGCATCGGTTCTATTATTAAAGTTAGCATCATTCCATTCAATTCTTAAATATTCAACAAAAGCTTCTTTTGGAAGTTCATGATCAAAAGATGAACCAGCATATACAGTTTTATCAACATTAATTCTGTATTCCCGGTTATTAACATACATGAAAACAGTTTCAATGTTTGCTCTGCCATTATTGATTTTTATTTTGAAATCTGAGATTGTTTTGTCTATATCAACGTATGTTGAGTTGTTAACATAAACATTCTGAATAAAATCATATCCATATTCTGAATTATTATTGTTATTATTCCAGAAGTTGTCATATTTTATATAGTCATTATAAACATAAACAGGAGCGCCTCTAACAATGAAGAATATCTCTTTGTCAACTCTGCTGTTAATATCGAATTTCTGAGTTCCTCTTACAACTTTTTCATCAGCATAAGTATAACCATCAACCACAAGCTGAACTGTGGATCTCCATGATTCAGGATGCCATCGCATTTCAATGTATTCTATATAGTCACCGCGGTTAAAATCAAGTCTGATTTCATTATTTTCATAGTACCATTTTGCGCCATTATGATAATATCTACTGTTATCATTACTTCTTCTATTATTATCTTCAAAAAGAACATCAATAAGATTAACAGATGCAGGATTTTTATAAATAACGTCTTCATACTGTGATTTCAGTGGTGGTAATTCATCAAGGTCATTATTATTTTTTGCCATTAAAATAGAAAGAACGGCGATTTGTTCTTCAACAGGCATTGTTTCATAAATTTCTAAAGCAGCATTTCTTTCAAGCCCCTCATTAGACATGAAATTAACAAAAAGTTCAACTTCGTCGGCATATGAAACAGATGAAATTAAAACTAAAGCAAGCAACATGATTGTGATTTTTCTCATAGTAACCCTCCGCAAATTTAATTGATTAATTTAAGTTTAATTTAAAAAATAAAAAATAGGAAGTTACAAAGCGTAACAAAGTCAGATAATTAGAATTATTAAACTTAAAATCGAGATAATATAGAGGGTTACAGGGATTTTTTTAGCGTTTCCTCCAAAAACATTTAACACGGTATAAACAATAAGGCCCCAGCTTAAACCAATTGTAATTGAAAAAGTCAGAGGAATTAAAATCATGGATAGAAAAGCAGGTAGGCTGTTTTGTATATTTTTAAAATTAATATTTTTTAATGTTCGGGTCATTGAAAATCCTACAATTACAAGGGCAGGTGAGGCTGCAAACATGGGAATAATTGAAATCAGGGGAGAAAAATATAAAAACGGAAGAAAAAGTAACCCCGCAATTAAAGCTGTTAAACCAGTTTTTCCACCTTCATCTATACCAGAGGCACTTTCTATATATGTAGTTCCAGGACTGCTGCCGGCAAGTCCTGAAATAGTAGAAGAAAAAGCATCTACCATTAAGGATTTATTTAAATTTCTTGGTCTGCCTTCCTCGTCAACAAGTTCTGCGGCATTAGAAATACCAAGAAATGTTGAAATAGAATCAAACATATCTGTAAAAACAAAAGTGAAAATTACACCAAGCATACTTAACTGAAAGGCTCCTGGAATATCAAGTTTAAATAAGGCAGAAGAAAAATCTGGCATTGAAATAAAGGATTCTGGAATTTCTACAAGTATTTTTTCGCCATAAACTCTGCCAGAAAAAAAGGCTGAAATAGTGGTGAAAATAATACCGGCCAGAAGTGCTCCTTTTACTTTTCTTGAGTAAAGAATCATGGTAAAAAAAATACCAGCTGTAAATAAAGTTACTTCAGGAGTAAAATCCCCCATTGAAACAAGAGTGTCTGGATTATATTCAATAAATCCTGCTTCTTTAAATCCAATCAGAGCAAGGAAAAAACCGATTCCAGCTCCCACCCCGTCTCTAATAGATTGTGGAATAGCATTAACTATTGCCTCTCTTAATCTTACAAATGAGAAAAAAATAAAAATCAGTCCAGATATAAAAACAGCCCCTAAAGCTACGGTCCACTCAATTCCCATACCTAATACAACTGAAAAAGTGAAAAAAGCATTTAATCCCATTCCTGGGGCCAGTACATAAGGATTATTAGCATAAATTCCCATTAAAATACTTGAAATAGAGGCAACAATAATTGTTGCTGTAAGAGCTCCTGAATATGGAATAGAGGCGTTAGATAAAATAGCCGGGTTTACAATAATAATGTAAGACATTGTTAAAAAAGAGGTTATTCCAGCTAAAACTTCAGTTTCAATATCTGTATTATATTTATTTAATTTAAAAAAATTCTGAATAAACTTTTTCATAAAAAATTAATGTTGTTTAAATATTTTTTTTAATATAGTATAAATTTTATTTTTGTCAACAGGTTTAGTTATAAAGTCTTCCATTCCGGCCTCCATACAGATTTCTTTTTTGCCCGTTACAGCCTCTGCGGTCAAGGCAATAATTGGAATATATTTCCATTTTTTTAATTTTCTGATTTCTTTTGTGGCAGAAATACCGTCTATAACAGGCATTTGAATGTCCATAAATATCAAATTCGGATTAATATTTTTTAATATATTTAATACTTCTAATCCATTTTTTGCCTCTAAAATTTTTGCTTTTGGTATAAATTGATGAATTATATTTTTAATTAAAATTAGGTTTAACTCTACATCCTCTGCAATAACAATTACGGGAATTTTTTCAGTTTTTATTAGTTCCTGCTTAATATTGTCTTCATTTTCTTCCTGCTTCCCTTCTCTATAAAATTCTGTCTGAATTTGAAAGTAAAATTTAGAGCCTCTATCAGGGTTGCTTTCTAATTTAATTTTAGAGCCCATGTAATTGGCAAGCATATCAGAAATAACAAGGCCTAGGCCGGTTCCACCAAATTTTCTAGTCGTGGAGCTATCCCCCTGAGAAAAAGCCTTGAATAATTTTTCTTTCTGTTCCTTACTTATTCCTATGCCGGTGTCTTTAACAGAAAAATAAAAAATTCCCTCATTATCTTTGGATTCTTTAAAATCAACAGAAAATTCAATAAATCCTTCTGATGTAAATTTAACAGCATTACTTAGTAAATTAATAAGAATCTGTTTCAGGCGCACAGAATCAATCAGCGCATATTGTGGAACATGAGGTGAAATATTTAAAATAAAATCAAGTTTTTTCTGTTTAACCTGAAGTTTAATAATTTTTGAGGTTTCTTTAAGTAGGGAAATAATATCTTCTTTTCGAAATTCAAGTTCCATTTTTCTGGCAGCAATTTTTGAAAAATCCAGTATATCGTTAATGAGTTCAAGTAGTGAATTAGCAGAAATTCGGGCGTTTTCGGCGTATTCTCTCTGGGTTTCATCTAAATCAGTTGTTTCAAGTAGGTCAGTAAAACCTATAACGCCGTTTAAGGGGGTTCTTATTTCATGGCTCATGTTTGCAAGGAACTCGGATTTTGCCCGGTTGGCCTCCTCTGCTTTATTTGCAAGGTGGTTGGCTTTTTCAGTGGTTTTTTTTAAATCTTCCAATGTATAATATAGTTGTTTCTGAGTCTTTTTTCTTTTAACAATATTAAGATAAAGATTTAAAATTATAATAATTAAAATAACAGTAAAAAGAATGCTTAATAAAGTTACAGATTTTGCCTGCATATTAGCAATCCGTTCTGACCTTTTATGCTCGGTAATATCAACAAAAGAAAAGGCATATCCTTTATCCAGGTTTTTATTATCAAGTGGAGAAATATGAACTTCGGCATGAAAAACTTCGCCTGATTTAGTAATAAATTCAGCCTGAAAGTTTGTAAAAGTAACAGTTTCTTCTTTTGAATAGAGTTTTTGACCTATTTCTTTATATCTATCTTCGTCTTTATAAATTAGTTGGACATCTTCTCCAATAAGTTCCTGGGTAGAATAACCAGTTAAATTAGATATTCTGTCATTTACAAAAATAAACTTCCGGTCCCTGACAATACCAATTCCCATTGGGGCATTAGATAAAATGTTTTTGAAAAGTAGTTCTTTAATTTGGGGATTATCTAATTCAACAGAAAAAATATTAATTGAAAATATAAGTAGTATAAAGGGTAAAAAAAAATATTTTTTTAAATCAAATTTCATTTACATATCCTATTGTGGTACTTTTAAAAAAAATAATTAGAAAAATTTTTTTATATTTAGAATATAATTATAACATATTTTTATTTTAAAAAAAAAAATAATGTTTAGAAACCAGCAATTCTCAATGAAAATAGAGAAAATCCTTGATTTGATGGGGTCAGCGCCGACATCACTTTGCGAAAAAGTAAAGTGTGTAGGCCTGACCACTAAAGGATTTTCGGCTAAATTGAGAATTGCTGTTTAGAAACAGAACGGGGTCGCTTTATTAAAGTTATTGTTTGTTTTTTACAAACAAGTAATTTTTTGTCTATGACAAAAAAGTTATTACTTAAACTTCGTTTAACCAAGTTATTATTTGCTTTGCAAATAAGTCATAAACAAATACTTTTAATGCTCTAACTTGAGCGAAGGTCGAGTAAAGTCGAT
>JBNJGP010000072.1:0-13812 GCA_051747805.1 Candidatus Muiribacteriota bacterium | reverse complement strand
ATTTATTTTTTTGAGTTCTTCTATTATTTTTTCTGGTTCTGGGATTTCCATTCTATTAAGGATTTGGCTGAATTCTTCAAAGAAATATTTTTCTTTATCAAAGGCTGTTAGATATAATGTGTTTTTAAAATCTATCAGGGTTTTTATGAGCTGGAATATTGCTTTTATTTCTGCATTAAATCTTTAACAATTTTCCACTCTGCCTGTAATTCTTTATACTTTTCTTTAAGCAATGAAAGATTCTCATCATCATTTGTCATTTTTCCCATTTCAATAGCTATTTGCGCTATCGTGTTCCATCCCATATTTAATGCAGCGCCTTTGATATTATGTTCTAATTTTTGAATACCCTCGATGTTACCTTCTTTAATAAAAACACCGAGCTTATTCATTTTTTCTGGGAATTCTTCCAATGCTATTGCAATTAAATCTTTTATATCTTCATCTGAATCAACTCCGTCAAGAAGTGTTTCTTTTGAAAATCGGTTGTTGTCATGGTTATTTTTTTTATCCACAATATATTTTTCTAAAATATTTTTGATTTTATCCAGTTTAACAGGTTTTGTCATAAAATTATCCATACCTGAATCTAAACAGCGTTTTTGATCTTCTTTGAATGCTCCGGCTGTTAAAGCGACTATTGGAATATGTTTATCGCTATTTTTTTCTAATGCTCTAATCTCTCGAGTAGCTTCTATACCATCTATTTCTGGCATATGTACATCCATAAAAATAAGATCTAACTTTATCTGTTTGTTTAATTTCAATACTTTTAATCCATTATTTGCCTCAATCAAATCTGCATCGGGTAAGATTTTTCTAAGGAACCGCTTAATCACAGCCATATTCATTGGAACATCTTCGGCTATCAATATCTTTACATTACTACCTTTAAAAAATTCATCTTTTATTTCTTTATTATCGTCATCTGTAAATTTTACCATATATTCTTTTTGTTCTGATTTATAAACCTGGCATAAATATAAATAAAGTTCTCTGGCCTTCACTGGTTTAGTAAGCATAAAACGAACACCCAGGTCTTTGCTTTGTTTATGTAGTTCAGCATCGTCCGCTGACGAGTGCAAAAGTATAATCGGTTGCTTTTGTGGGGTCAGTTTAAGTTTTTGACGTATCATGCGAATAGTTTCTAAACCATCTATATAAGGCATATTGTAATCACAAATAATAATATCAAATGGTTCTGAGGTTTCCAGCAGTTTCATAGCAGTCAATCCATCGCCACAGGATTCATTGTTAATATCCCAGTTTGAAAGCATTTCCTCTAGTATAAAGCGGTTATTAGCATTGTCGTCAATTATAAGGCATCTTTTGATTTTTTCGATTGAGCCTTTATTAAGTTTTTCGCCTTCTTCTGTATCTGTAATAATATCAAAATAAAATTTAGTTCCTTCGCCATACTTGCTTTCAATTTTTATCTTGCTTCCCATTTTTTGAGCAAGCAGGTCAGAAATAACCAACCCCAAACCAGTGCCACCAAATTTTCGGGTTGTTGAATTATCAGCCTGTGTAAATGATTTAAACAATTTTCCTTGTTGTTCTTCATTAATGCCAATACCAGTATCACGAACAGAAAAACAAAGTTTTCCCTTTTCACTGTCCAGTTTTTGATATGTTACTTTTAACTCTACTTCTCCTTTTTCTGTAAACTTGACCGCATTTCCCAGAAGATTTACCAGAATCTGTTTAAGACGAATTGGATCGGTTATTGCAGAACGCGGCATATCAGGATCAATATGCAAAAGAAGTTCCAGATTCTTTTCTGCAGCGTTGAATTTAATTATATCAACACTATTTTCAAGTAATTCTATCATGTCTATTTTTATCATTTCCAGCTGAAGCATATCAGCTTCAATTTTTGAAAAATCTAAAATATTGTTAATAATTTCCAATAGAGTATGACCTGAAACATTGGCGTTATTAACATATTGCTGTTGAATAGGTGATAATGGAGTACTTTTTAAAAGATCTGTAAACCCAATAACACCATTAAGTGGTGTACGAATTTCGTGACTCATTTTAGCAAGAAATTCACTTTTAGCTATATTGGCCGCTTCCGCTAGTTCTTTAGTCTTTTTTAACTGTTTTTCTACATTGATTCTTTCTGCTACTTCATGCTCCAATTCATCACGGGAAGCTGTTATTATAAGAAGCTTTTCTGCCATTTTATTAAAAGAAGATGTTAATACTCCCAGCTCATCCTGAGAAGTTACATCAATACGGTGTTTCAAATCACCTTCACCTAGTTTTTTTGTACCTATAAACAGTTTTTTTACAGGAGCAGTTGCACGACTTATGTTAATATAAATAGCTATACTGGCCAATATCCAAACAATTCCTGTAATAGAAACAAATATTCTTTGCAGTGTTCTCATTGGTTCAAACGCTTCTTCGGCGTCAAGTTTGACTATCAGTCCCCATTCCTTGGATTTCAAAGGAACTGGCGAAAAGGCTGTAAAGGTAGAAACTCCCCTATAATCAATTTCCTGCAAAAAACCACTATATCCGCTAGTCGCCATTCTGATAGACTTTTTTAAACCGGTATTTATTGCTTTAAGTGCTTTACCGTATGTGTGTCGCAATGGATTCATTGCAATATATTGATTATTAATACTTGAAATCATTATTAGCTCACCTGTCTTTCTTAATCCAGTTCGATCCGTCAGTATTTTTATTATACGTTCAAGAGATAATTTTACTTTTACAACTCCTATTTTATTTTCATTACCGTCATCGGGATGAATTAAAGGTAAGGCAATTATATGCGTAAATTGACCGTTTTTTTCTTTGAATCTGCCTTGATAATCTTTTTGAAGGCCTTGCTGAAAGAGTTCTTGATTTTTTTCTTCTTGCCCAATACGAATACTATCTGTACCGGCTATTATAATACCGTCCTTATTAATTATTTCAACATATTTTAAAGCTGACACTGAATTTTTGGCATCTTTTAATATTTTGATTATTCCTGCGCGTATCTCTTCTAAAGAATGATTATCTGAGGCATTGTCAAAAGCAATTATATTTCTGCGCAACTGGGTTCTAGATGCTATTAGAGCAACACGCTCAAAATCTTGTTTGATAATACTAACTACATGATCACTTTTAGATTTGGCAACAGCACTTAAATCAAAAAAAATCTGATCTCTTAATATAGTTTTACCCATTGTATTCATTAAAATTATTGATATAAGTACGGTTAAAAAAAGCATGAATGAACAAAAAATTATTATTTTTAAACGCAAAGAATTTTTAAATATTTTTTTAAGCGCTTTAAGCTTATGTTTAATTTTCCAAATCAAATAAATCCCCTAATCTTTTAGGCGTTTAGTTGTCCATATACAAAATTGAGTACCTTGTAAAGGTGCATTTCATGTTGATTTTTCTAAAATTAATTTTAATTATTATAACAATAATTTATTTAAATAGCAATTTACTAGAAAATAAAAAAGTAAAAAAGGGGTCAAACCTTTTGCCAAACACACTTTTTTGAATTTAAAAGATATCCGACGATTATACTTGAATTTAATTGGGATATTGAGTTATTTATGTATATTTTTCTTATTTTACTTCAAATTAAGTATATTGCCTATATTGCGAACTTTGCAGATTGTTGTTTTTCTGATATAATATTATATATATTATTTATTTAAAATGAGTCCACATAAAAGGACTCTTTTTTTTTATTATGAAAAAACTTATTTTAATTTTTATATTTATTTTCTTTAATTTTCACCTTTATTCAATTACTGTTTTTGATAATTTAAATCAGAAAGAACTGTCTTTAGAGGATTTATCATTTTATTTAGAAAATTCTCAGGTTATTTATATTGGTGAAACTCATGATAATAAAACTCATCATAAGGCGCAGCTTGAGATTATAAAGCTTCTTTTTGATTCTGATATTTCTGTTGGTATGGAATATTTTAATCGACGGTACAATAATGTTCTAACTGATTTTTTTGTGCATGATAAGTTCTCTTTTGATGATTTTTTAAATAAATCCGGATATTTTAATACCTGGGGTTTTGATATTGATTTATATAGAGATATTTTCCTTTTTCTTAATGAAAATAATATTCCGGGTTTTGGTATTAATCTGGACAGAAATATTGTTTCTTCTGTTTCCAAACGGGGGCTTGATTCTTTAAATGTAAATCAGCGCCTTCAGCTTCCTTTTTTACATATTAACCATTTTCCTGAACACAGGGAATTTATTAAGAACATTTTTTCTGATATGGGTTCTAAAATGGGATTTTCCCCGGAAATGTTTAAAAATTTTTATCACGCGCAGGTTGTCTGGGAAGATGTTATGGCTCATTCTGTTTGGGCGCAACTCAGGCAGGATTTTAATCAGAAAGTAATTGTGCTTGTTGGCAAGGGTCATATTCAATATA
Organism: Candidatus Muiribacteriota bacterium; assembly: GCA_051747805.1. GTDB lineage: Bacteria > Muiribacteriota > Muiribacteriia > Muiribacteriales > Muiribacteriaceae > JBNJGP01. The sequence goes on along the minus strand of JBNJGP010000072.1, from coordinate 9,400 downwards.
AATTTGGTATTCCCCAGAGAGTCTATAAAAGAATTAAACATGCTTACTGTACGATGATTCCAGTGGCAGAGGAAGATGTTTCTGCAAATATGAAATCTGTTGATTATGCTGATTTCCTTTTAATTTATTAAGAGGTTTGAGTATTACAAAAATCTATTTAAATAGTCGGTTGGTTCTATTGAAAATTCCCGGAATTTCCCCTGATATTTAAATCCCAGTTTATAACACATTAATGTAAGTCTTTTTTCATTCCATTTTGTAGATAAATTATATTGATAATCAAAAAGAAGTGGATGTTTTATATGTTTTAAATGAACTCGTATCTGATGAGAGCGCCCTGTAAATAATTTTACTTTTACAAGTGCATATTTGTCATAATTTCTTTCAGGGTAAATTGTAGTTTGTGCATTTCTTCCATTTTCAAAATCTACTTTATATTTACCATGATAATTTTTTTTAGATATTGGCGCAAAAACAGAAACAGCTTTGTTAATTGTTCCTTTAACTATAGCCAGATATTCTTTATTAACGCTGTGATTTTCAAACAGGTTTGATATTTTTTTTTGATATTTTCTTTTTTTGGCCCATATCATTAACCCGCCTGTTCCAGCATCCAGCCTGTGTATCATATAAATTCTACGATTGTATTTTTCTCTAAGAAGCTTCAGTAAATATGGCCGACCAATATCTTTACCATCTTTAACTACTGGAATATTATGACTTTTGTTGATTATCAGAATTTTATCGTCTTCAAATACTGTTTTATACATTTATTGTTTTCTTTTTTAAATTCCAAGATATTTTTTTATATTTTTATAATTCTGATTAAATGCATATACTTTTTCAAAATCTTTTCTAGCCTGAGTTTTTCTGTTTAATTCAGAATAAATCTGCCCTCTTTCATATCTTAAAGCTGCCAGCACCTTATCAGAATAACCTTTTTTCTTTCTTAAAGCACTTGTTAAAGAGTCTCTGGCTGCTGTAAACATTTTTAAATTCTTAAAGGCTTTTGCCCTGTATAAAAGCACAATTGCATGAACTGGTGATTCATTTTTTATATTATTGGTTAATTGAATAACTTTTTGTGATACTTTTTTGTTATTTTTTTTATAATCTGAAATCAACTCAACAAAAGATAGTTTTATAATAATATCTTCCGGGTCATCATTTACTAATTTCTTAATACAGGTGAAAGCTTTGTTCCAGTACTTTAATGCTTTATATATTTCAGTCAGGGTAAGATAGATTCCAGCCGCATCAGGACCTATACATACATCAATTTCATCAGTTATGGGAATGAAAAAAGTAGGAACTATATCATATTTTTTAAAATACTGGGTAAGCTCAGATTTTCTTTCAATAGCTCTATTAAGATACTTTGCTGCTTTTTTATATTTTTTAAATTTAAAAGATAGAATGCCAGCCATAAATATTGAATCTGTATATTCACCAGATTTTTCAAAAAGTTTCAGGGCCTGCTTTTCATTTTCTTTTATTAATTCATTACACCCATCAATAAAATATTGTTCAGTGCTTGAAATAAACAGTTTTGAAAAAAATCCAGGATTTAATTTTGAAGAATTTTTTATAACTTTTTTTTCAGATATATAGTTTCCACTGGATTTTTTATTTTTATGTCCCTTAAAATTTGTATAATGCAGCCCTGTTCCGGGCAAACCAAATGTTGTTCTACTTCCTTTTGTACTTATTGTATGTTTAGCTCCTCTTGGTCCGGCCGATACAGAAAATCCAGATTTACTTAAATTTAATGTTAAACCGGGTAAAATTTTTTTCCTTCTAAAAAATCTAAATGGCATGTTTACCTACTTATTTGTAATAAATTCAGCAGCAATTCTCAATTTAGCCGAAAATCCTTTAGTGGTCAGGCCTACACACTTTGCTTTTTCGCAAAGTGATGTCGGCGCTGACCCCATCAAATCAAGGATTTTCTCTATTTTCATTTAGAATTGCTGTAAATTCAGGCATTTAAAAGTTATTTGAGCCTGTCATTATTTAATTTTAACATTTTCTAAAGAATTTATCCAATGCGGGTGTCAGTTTAATTCTTTTTTGATTCTTTTTTGATTTTAGTATATTTTTAATTTATGAACAATTTTTTTGACCTTATAATTATTGGTGGCGGGCCAGCAGGTTTATTTTCCGGTATTATTGCTTCTAAAAAATACCATGACAAAAAAATATTAATTTTAGAAAAAAAAGAAAGTTGCGGATTAAAATTGTTACTTACTGGTAATGGACAGTGTAATTTAACAAATAATTCAGATATTTTTTCTTTTTATTCTAAATATGGTGAAAATGGTAAATTTTTAAAATATGCTTTTAAAGCTTTCTCTAATAAAGATTTAATTTTTTTTTTTAATAAAGAAAATATTAAATTTAAAATAATCAAAGATAAAATTTTTCCAGTTTCTGAAAAAGCCGGGGATATATTAAAAAAAATCCTTAATATTATTCAATCAAATAGCAATATTATTTTAAAGACTAATCAGGCTGTGAAAGAAATTTCAAAAAATAATGATTTTGAAATCAAAACTGAAAATAATTCTTTTTACTCAAATAAGCTTATTTTAGCTACTGGCGGAAAATCTTATCCAAAAACCGGCTCAACAGGTGATGGTTATTTTTTTGCAAAAGGTTTTAATCATAAAATTGCAACTCCTTCTCCTGCTTTATGCGGAATAGAAATAAAAAATCATTTTTTAACCGAACTTTCTGGAATTTCTCTTGAAAACAGTTTTATTTCTCTAATAAAAAATGGTAAAAAATTCGGTTTTTCTGATGAACCATTTTTAATTACTCATAAAGGATTATCAGGCCCGGCTATTTTACATTTATCCAGATATATTGAATCCGGCGATGCGTTGATTTTAAATTTTTTAAAAATTGATTTTAATATTTTACAAAAAAATATTATTGAATTTCAAAGGTTAAATGGAGAAAAGACAATATTATATTTTTTTAAACAGTATTCTCTTCCAGTTAGATTAATAAAAATTTTATTAAAAAATGAAAAAATAGATTTAAATTTAAAAATTGGTCAGTTAAATAAAGACTTACGCAAAAAAATCTGTCATATTTTTACAAATTTTAAAGTTAACGTTTCAAAAAAGGGTGATTTTAACTCTGCCATGGTTACAGCCGGTGGGGTTTATTTAAAAGAAATTAATCCTAAAACAATGGAATCCAGGTTATTGCCGGGTTTATTTTTTGCAGGTGAAATAATGGATTTAGATGGAAATACTGGTGGATATAATTTACAGATGTGTTTTTCAACTGCCTATCTATCTGCAATAAATTTATTTAAAAAATATAAAGATTAAAATATGCATTAAAAATCAGGAACTAAATAAATTAGCCAAAAAAATATTTCACGATAATTTATTGTTCCCATGTTAAAAATGGATAACTGTTTCCGTCGTCTATCTCCCAGATAAAATCAGGGCCATCAAAATCCCATTCAGGCGTAAATGTATCTTTATTTTTCATTTCAGCTGTTGTTTTTGGAATTCCTTTTGAAGTATCATTTTGACCAGAAGTTTGGGAATCATAAAATGATTGAATTACATCATCAGTATTATCATTCTCTCCAATCAAACCACCAACAAGATTATTAACTGATGTAACATGGCCAACTGAATAACAGTTTTCAACAATGCTGTAAGTAGGGTTTTTGCCTACAAGTCCACCTACAAGGTCGTTACCTGAGACATCCCCGTGGGCATATGAATTTAGAATTTCACTGTTTATTCCACTTTTACCAACTAGTCCACCGACTTGCAGCTCGCCGTTAACATTGGCTGTTGCATAACTTTGTTTAATGTTTGTCTCATTTAAATTTCCAACTATGCCACCAACAAAATCACCTGCATTTATAATTCCATCAAATGAACAATTTATAATATTTGAATTAACAGCCTCGCTTACTAAACCACCAACATTATTATCTCCTTTTAAATCTGCATTAGAAATATTAATATTTTCTAAAGTTGCCATACTTATATAAGAAAATAATCCAACTTCGGCAGAATCCCCCGAAAAGCGTTCAATAAACATGTTATCAATAGTATAATTATTACCATTAAAATGACCTTGAAAATATTCAATGCCTCTCCAGCCTTTATTGCTATCATACCAGGGTTCCTGCAACAGCTGGAAATGGTCAAGATTAATATTTCCTGTCTGTTCAAAATCAGCATAAGGGAAAAATCTAACTAGATGCAGTTGTAAAGGGTTTGAAATTCCATAAGGAGTTACATCACCATCCCCTTCATCAAATACTTTAGGAAAATCACTTGTCTGCCATGAAAAATACGGATATGTATGAGGGTCTCTGCTCCAGATTGTATTATCCCAGTATTCATATATAGAACCCATATCACTTACTGAAGTCGCTAATAATTCACCTGTAGTTTTTTCCTGACCAGTTCCAATATCGGTTACTTCCCCCGCAACAGCAATATCAAAATATGTATAATTAATAAAACCAAATCCGTCATCTTCACCAGTTATACCATTATATGTATTCGGGGCAGATATTTTCGCCCCTGCATAAGAATTTTCGATTGTAGTTTCCGTAGCTCCGCCAATTAATCCACCTGCAATTTGATTTGTTGCAACCACTTTTGCAACTGAATATATATTATTAATATAAACAATATTAGTTTTTCCTGCTAAACCGCCAACATATGAATTGCCTCTAACATTTCCGGATATAAAAATTTCGTTAATATAATTATTATTATCAATTTCGTTTATATCCATAATCTTTCCAGCCAGGGCTCCCACATTGTCACCAGCGTTAATATTTGCCTGAGCTAGTCCCATTTTCGAAATAGTTCCATTAAATACCCCAAATAATCCTGCATTATTCAGACTTTCATCATCGATTTTTAAATTCCTTATTACTTTTTCATTACCATTAAATACCGCATTAAATGGCTCAGTTTCAGAACCTATAGGCTCCCAGCCAAGAGAATAATCATAGTTAAAATCATCAAGTGTCTCGTCTGAGATAAAATCAATATCATTATTAAGCTCAAAATATACAGCGTCTTCATAAAAATATCTGACGTTATTAAGCTGTCTTGCATTTGCAATTAAATATGGAGTGTCTAATGTACCGGTACCGCCATTAAAATCAGGTCCGCCGTCAGTTATTGTCCAGCCATATGAAATTTCTAATGTATCTCTTGCCTCTTTTGCATAGGAATATCGGCTGTTTCCACCATCTAAATTCAACTCATTCTGCACTGAAGGTAAATCAGCCCATTTAATAAGCATTTCATTATAAAATTCAAATGGTAAAGTAACATTTTTAAACATTTCGTCCATAGACTGGACATTACTAATATCCCAGGAGGATATATTTTGCTTAAAATCCTGTGCTGAATGGAACATTCCACTCATATTTAAAACATTTGAAACATCCCAGCTGGAAATATCCTGATTAAAACTGTTTGCGTAAGCAAACATTCCAGTCATATCTAAAACACTATCAGGTATAGTATCTGGATTATTTGGAATAATTATATTATTTACTGCATTGGCAAATAATAATTTAAATGATTCTACTCCTAAATTGCCAAAACTAATTATCTCTTTAATATTTTCACTCCATTCTGGTTGAGAGTCAGGAATTTCATTGCCAAATAACTGAGCAGTTCCGGTTACTAATACAGTATACTCGCCCGCATCAGCATATGTGTTTTCGGGATAATTTTCCACAACGGAGGTAACATTTGTGCCATCTCCCCAGTTAATATCAACTAGTTTTGTTCCATTAAACGGTAATTTTACAAGTTCATTTGCATCTGCCTCAACCACACATATTAAAGCATCAGGGTCTATTTCAAAAACCGCATATAATGTGCTGTTATTATCAGGCATAGTAAGTGTTATTACAGGATTTGTTTCTTCGCCTGCTGGTATATCAAAACCACTTGCCTGCCATTCTACAAAATTATATCCAACTGCTGGTTCAGCTGCGAATTCATATGTTTCATCATAATGATAGTTCATTACATCCCCATTGTAATTAACTGTTTCATTTTGAATAATTGTGCCCTCGCCGCCCATCTGATAGGTTAAAACATGTTCATTTTCTGCAAATTTTGCAACAAGTTCATAATCATTATTAGGCATATTAAAAATGTATGGATTTTCACTGCTTACATGAGTTCCATCTGTTTTATACCAATCCAGAAAATAGTAACCAACTGCTGGTTCAGCCATTACTTCAACAGTTTGGCCTGTAATATATCCTGCCTCACCATATAAAGCTGCAGCCCCTTCTGCCGGGTCTGCAGTTAATGTTATGTAATTATCAACATGCCCGAAATTTGCTTCCAGTTGAATATCCTGACCAGGCATAATGATTTCCTGCTCTAACATGGAATAGGGATTAAAATCTGTAAGTTTATCAATATCACCTGTCCATTCTATAAAAGCATAATCCGTATATGGCTCGGCGCTGATTGTTGTTGTATCATTAATATTGAAATCACCGCCTCCATTCACCAGGCCAAAATCTTCATTTTTATTAAGAGATAAGTTAAAAAACTGCGTCTCGTCTAATAAGAAATTTGCATTTATGTGTAAATTAGACATAGGAAACTTCACGGTTATTTTTTCAGTATCTGTGCTTCCTGATATTATACTGTCAATATCGCCAGACCATTCGTTGAATTTATAACCCGGTTCGGCTAAAGCTTGCATGTTAACTTCATCACCGGCTTTAAACGGAATTTCTTCATTATATTCATGATAATCAATTGAACCAGCATTCTCGGGCTCTGGACTGGCAAAAAGCATATAATAATTATAATGGAACCAGTCGTCTGAATCTATTGAGATAACAGTTGTCTTTCCCTCATCTACAGTTAAATGTGATTTTAAATAATAAAGATTAATCTGATTGATTTCATCTTTGTCCAGACCGCTTATAAAAAGCGAATAATTTCCTGTATCTATTTTTTCAATTACAGCCCCATCACGGTGTTGACTTTCCTCTGTTACATCAAAGGATTTATACATATAATCAAATTCATATAAAGATTCATCAGTATCAATATCATCAGTATCTGAGTCATCTACATCATCAAAAGTATCTGTAAGAAGCAACTCTAAAATAAAATTTTGAGCAAATTCTTCAAAGGATAATTCATCTGGAGCATCATAATGTTGACTTTCTTCTTCATATATTTTTTCAAGGTTATTATTGTCTATTAAAACAACTTCTATGGTAGATATATTAAGATATTCAGGAGGTGCTGTGTTTAAATTAGAAGGTAATTCAGGCCATTCAACTTGAATTGAAAGGGATGTTGGCATTTTTTCAGACCTTACATAAGTTTCATCAAGCCGGTTTTTACCACAGCCTATTATTATAAAAATTATTATTATAGAGATTATAGATGCTTTAATTGATTTTGAAATACTCATTTTAAATTCCCCTCCGTGTTATTTTTATTATTATAATTTTATCATTCTAAAAGATAAAATTCAACATAATATTAAAATACATAATTTAGCTTTTAGAAATGAACCCCGGCATAAAACACAGCCGGGGTATATTAAAAAATTGACTCCTATATATTAGGTATGTAGGTTTTCTGACCTTTATGATTTTTTAAAACTACTTTATCACCCTCAACACCCTCGATATAATAATCAGGCATTAGAGGGACTTTACCAACATTTGTTGCAATCACATACATAGGAATTGCAAGACCAGTTGTGTGACCACGCAGATTGTCTCTTATTAATTCAGCTCCCCTTAAAACAGGGGTTCTGAAATGGTCAATTCCCGGTGCGGGCTCACAATAAAATACATAATATGGTTTAATTCTCCATTGAAGTAATTTCAAATGCAGTTTCTTAAAAGTTTTATCATCATCATTTATACCTTTAAGTAAAACTGCCTGATTTCCGACATTAACCCCGGCCCTTAAAAGTTTTAATACAGCCTGTCTAACTTCTTCTGTTAGCTCTTTAGGGGAATTTACCTGTGTATTGAGCCATATAGGAACTTTGTGGTCTTTGCCTAAAATATTTAATAGATTATCTGTAATTCTATGAGGAAGAACCACCGGAGCTCTTGAGCCGAATCTAATCATTTCAATATGAGGAATTTCACGAAGCTTATTTATAATATATTCAATTTGTTCATCAGGTAATAAAAAAGGATCTCCTCCAGTAATCAATATATCCCGAACTTCTGGAGTTTTTCTTATCCATTCAATTCCTTCATCAAAATCAAATCTCAGTTTAAGGTCAGTATCAACAACAAGCTCTTTTCTAAAACAGTGTCGGCAGTAAATACCGCAGTAATCACAAACAGTAAAAGCAACTTTATCTACATACTGTCTCGCAATACTGTCAGGTCTTTTTTCCTCTGTTTCTCTATTTTCTTTCCATAAAAGATAGTTGTCCATCCCGTATTTGTTTTCTTTTTCTGTCATTGATGGAACTACCTGTTTTCTAATAGGACATTCAGGATCGTCCTTATCCATTAATGAGGCAAAATAAGGAGTAGTTCCCCATTTTGTTTTTAAAGTATCAATAGCCTTTTCCTCATCTTCAGTAAGATTAATGTAATTTTTCAGTTTTTCCTTAGTGTTTACAAAGTTTTCAATCTGTTCTTTCCAATTGATAATAATCACTCCTTTTTATATTTTTATGAAAGATAATAACATATCTTCCTGTTAATCTAGTACAATATCATTCTGCTGGTCTCCCTCAGTTACAAGTATATCTTTTCTATAAGCTTCTTCGCCATCTATTAATACCACTATTTGACTTCTCTGGGCCTTTACTCCATGAAGCTCATAAAAACCATCTCTATTGGTTCTCAGGGAAACACCGTCAATTGCAACAAGGGCATTTTTTACAGGTTCAAGATTGCTGCGTTTTTTTATATATCCAAAAACATAACCATATTTATCTCTTTCTTCTAAAATTATATCAAAATTCTGATTTCCTCTGTAAACCTGAACAACATCATTATAATCTTTATATTCCTCGTGTTTAACTCTTATAGGATATTCACCGCTTTTTAAATTTTTCAAAAAATACTGTCCGCTTCTATCAGTTTTAACTGTTTGATTTCCTATATGCACCTTTATACCTGATACAGGACCAAAATCTTCCCGCTTAATTACCTGACCCTGTATTTCATTATAAGGTATTTTACGTTCTAGTTCAATTTTGACATTTTCTTCCGGAGTGGTATTGTCCTGATATATCTGATAATTATTTGCTGAAATAATAACATCCTGTGGATTAAATGAGTTTAGCTGAATTGAAAACAAACCCTCATTATCGGACCTGGTAATTTGATTACCAAAAACTACATAGGCATTTTTTACAGGTTCATTTGAAA
>JBNJGP010000071.1:0-14321 GCA_051747805.1 Candidatus Muiribacteriota bacterium | reverse complement strand
ATCTGCACTTGAGGCTCAATATGAAGAGGGTGATTCTACTCTTGCCGCACATAAACTTCAGTCTCTTTCAGAAGACGAAGAACTTGGTAAACAGGCTAATATTGCCAGAGCACAGAATCAGATAAGCTCAGGAAATTATGCTGGAGCCGTTTCAACATTACATGGTATGCTTTCTGATAAAGAGAGTGACAAAGAGTTAGTATATTATACTCTTGTAGAATGTTACCTTGAAATGGGAGATACTTCTCAGGCAAAAAAATATGCTCAAAAACTTATTGATGAATATCCAGACAGTTCTAAAGCATATGAAGTAATGCAGATTTTAAGATAAGTAAACAACTTTAACCTAATAATAAAAAATCAGGTTCTGCTGAAGCAGGACCTGATTTTTTCATATAAAGCTTTTTTGAAATTTTCTTCAAAAACTTCTTTTACCACAGCAATTTTTTTATTATATTCAGGTAAAAAAAAGGATATTTCGGGCGGATAATCATAATAAATACTTCCATGCTGCAAAACACCGCCCGCGGTTCTTGTCTGCGCACTTCCAAGAATCTTTCTACCAACTTCATCCTGAAGTTCATAAAGTGAAACAGAGGAAAAACAGGAATTTTTATTAAAATAGTTTTTAGCCATCCCCGTATTTATTTTAACTTTCTTTTCTGAAAAGTTTTCTATAGTCTCTATTATAGGGGCTGATATTTCCATATATAATTTTTTAACTGATTTTTCTTTAAAAAATGACAATGGGGCGGCAAAAGCATATGTTAAATCATTTTTATGAATAACGGCCCTGCCACCGCTTGGTCTCTTAACAACAGAAATTCCATTAGTTTTTAATTTTTTTATAATACTTTTATCAACTTTCTGAAATTTACCCAGAGAGACTGTTAAATTTTTCCAGCCGTATATACGAAATAAAATATCATCGCGGGTATAGGCTTTTTGAAGCATTTCAAGATCTATCTGCATATTTTCTTCCGCCTCAAAAACACCAAAATCTTTTATAATCATCTCTACCCCACTCAACCTTACCATTAAAGCCTTTTTAAAAAATTTGCTAAACTCAAGTGATTAACTATTTATACAATGGGAATTTTTCTGTTAAGGCTTTTACTTTTCCTTTAATTTTTTCGATTGTAGAATCATCCTGTTTAGTAAGCACTTCATCTATAAGTCCGGCTACTTCACCCATTTCCTCTTCTTTCATCCCTCTTGTGGTAAGTGCAGGTGTTCCAATCCTTATTCCACTTGTTATAAAAGGACTTTTAGTATCAAATGGAATTGTATTTTTATTAACAGTTATTCCTGCCTCATCAAGAAGTCTTTCAGCTTTTTTTCCCGAAACGCCTTTTGAGGAAAGTACATCTACAAGAATAAGATGATTATCTGTCCCGTCAGAAATAAGAGTAAATCCTTTATTCTTAAGTTCTTTACCGAGTTTTTGGGCATTATCAATAACCTGTTTTTGATAATCTTTGAATTCTGGTTTTAAAGCCTCACCAAATGCTACCGCTTTAGCAGCAATAGTATGCATCAAGGGACCACCTTGAATACCAGGAAAAATTGTTTTATTTATCTTTTTTGCATCCTTTTTATCACATAGAATTAATCCGCCTCTTGGACCGCGCAGAGTTTTATGAGTTGTTGTTGTTATAAAATGGGCATGTCCCTGTGGAGAAGGATGAAGCCCTGTTACTATTAAGCCGGCAATATGAGAAACATCTGCCATAATAACAGCGTTAAATTCATCTGCTATTTTCCTGAATTCTGCAAAATCTATTTTTCTCGGGTACGCAGAAGCACCAACAACTATCATTTTAGGTTTATGTTTATCGCAAAGCTCTCTAACTTCATTAAAATCTATGCGGTGATTTTCTTTATCAACCCCATAAGGAACAACATTATAAAATTTTCCTGAAAAATTAACAGGTGAGCCATGAGTTAAATGCCCGCCATGAGAAAGGTTCATACCAAGTATTGTGTCACCGGGTTCAAGACAGGTAAAATAAACTGCCATATTGGCCCCAGAACCTGAATGTGGCTGAACATTGGCAAATTCTGCCCCGAATAGTTTTTTTGCCCTGTTCCGGGCAATATTTTCAACCACATCTACAAACTCACAACCACCATAATATCTTTTTTTTGGATAACCTTCTGCATATTTGTTTGTAAGAACTGTGCTATTAGCCTCCATAACACTTTCTGAGGTAAAGTTTTCGCTTGCTATCATCTCAAGGTAATTTTCCTGCCTGTTTTTTTCTTTCATAATAGCATCATAAACTTCACTATCCTTTGCTTGAATATTTTTAAGCATATTTCCCCCTGAACTTTATTAATATAGACATGTAAATGTCTTTTATACCAACCTTTATAAACTTCTTCCCTTATCTAAAAATCTTATAATGCTGGTGGCAGCTGTTTTACCTGCTCCAATAGCTTCAATAACTGTTGCAGCACCGGTTGTAATATCCCCGCCGGCAAAAACTCCTTCAATTGAGGTCATATAATTATCATCAACGATAAAAGTACCCCAGTCGGTAGTTTTCAGCTCCGGAAACTCTCTTTTTATCAACGGGTTCGGATTATTTCCAATTGCCACAACAACACTGTCCGCCTCAAGTTCAAAAAAGTTTCCGGTTGGCAGTGGTCTTCTTCTACCAGAATCATCGGGCTCGCCAAGCTTCATTTTCTCAACTAACGCTTTTTTCACATTACCATTTTTATCACCTTCATAACGAACGGGGTTACATAAAAAATTAAATTTTACCCCTTCTTCAAAAGCATGTTCTACTTCTTCAACTCTAGCCGGCATCTCCTTTCTTGTTCTTCTATAGACAACCGTTACATCAGCTCCCAGTCTTCTAGCGCTCCTTGCAGCGTCCATTGCGACATTTCCGCCACCAGTTACAATACATTTTCTACCAGCATAGACAGGAGTTTTAAACTCTGGAAAATTATAGGCTTTTAACAAATTAATTCTAGTTAAGAATTCATTTGCAGAATAACAGTTATTTAACTCTTCACCGTCAATATTCATGAATTTTGGCAGTCCTGCCCCGCTGGCAATATAAAGAGCAGAAAAACCTTCATTCTTTAAATCTTTTAAAGTATAATTTTTCCCAAATAAAGTGTTTAATTTTATTTCAACTCCCATTTTTTTTATACAGTCAATCTCATATGAAACAATTTCTTTTGGCAGTCTGAACTCTGGTATTCCATAAACCATGACACCACCAGGCACATGAAGTCCCTCAAAAAGGACCACTGTATATCCCGCGGAGGCAAGATCGGCAGCACATGTAATGCCAGAAGGACCACTTCCAACTACTGCAATCTTTTTATTGTTTTTGTCTTTTTTTAAAAAATCCTTATCAAGGTTATTTCTAGCACCAAAATCGGCCACAAACCTTTCTAGTCTGCCTATTGCCACAGGTTGATCTTTGTTTTTTAAAACACATTCTATTTCACACTGGGTTTCCTGAGGACAAACTCTTCCGCAAACTGCGGGGAGATTGTTTTTTTCTTTAAGAATTTTATACGCTTTCTCAAAATTTTTATTTTTTACTTCTTTAATAAACTCTGGAATCAAAACCTGGGCAGGACAACCTTTTTTACAGGGAGCCTTTTTGCATCCAAGGCATCTTGAGGCTTCATCTACGGCATCTTTTTCGCTGTAGCCGAGTGCTACCTCATTAAAATTTTTTATTCGTTCTTTTTCGTTCTGATATGTCATTTTTTGTCTTTTTGTCATTTTTTCTACCTTTCTATATTTTTTTTACAACTGCTCATTTTTAACCTGTTGCTCTGCCTCTATGAATCTAGAGTTTCTCTTTATTAATCGGTCAAAATCGACCTTATGAGCGTCCATATCGGGACCATCAATACATGAAAATTTTACCTCGCCGTCATACTCAACTCTGCAGCTTCCACACATACCTGTACCATCAAGCATAATAGCATTTAAAGAAGCGGTGGTGGGTATATTATATTTTTTTGTAAGAATTGAAACAAATTTCATCATAATAAGAGGTCCTACAGTAATTACCTTGTCAACTTTTTCTTTTGAAAGAATGTTATTCCCAACATCTGTAACAAGTCCTTTTTCACCCTTTGTTCCATCATCTGTACAAATGTAATAATCATCAACATATTCAGCGGCTTTTTTTTCTAAAACTATTAAATCTGCAGTCCTCGCACCATGAATTAATATATTTTTATTACCTGCCTTTTTTAAAGCTTTAAGCTGAGGGATTATGGGGGCTATTCCGATTCCCCCGGCAATAAAAAGAACTTTTCCATATTTTTTATGTTCTATTTTTTTTCCTAAAGGTCCTAAAATTCCAGAAAAATTATCTCCTTCTTCAAATAGGGTTATCTCCTTTGTTGAAAAACCCACCGGTTGTACAAGAATTGATATTGTTTCATCTGTAAAATCCATAACAGTAAGAGGAATTCTTTCAGAACCCTCTCTTGCAATTAAAATTATAAAATTTCCAGCCTCACTTTTTGAGGCAACTTCCGGATTATATATTTTAAATACAACAGACTCGTCTTCAAGTTTTTCTTTCTTCATTATTTTGTTAAATTCCATTATATCTCCTTTATTTTTATTCATCCATAATCTTATAATATAATTATTTTTTTTTCAATAAAGATAGAGCAAATACAGCAATTCTCAATGAAAATAGAAAAAATCCTTGATTTGATGGGGTCAGCGCCGTCATCACTTTGCGAAAAAGCAAAGTGTGTAGGCCTGACCACTAAAGGATTTTCGGCTAAATTGAGAATTGGTGGAGCAAATAAAGTGTTTTATGCCGGGGGGCCAGCTTTTAATATGAATTTATATAAAGTAAAAGCCGATAATAATATGTGGGTAATTAAAATCCCTCTATAAGATAAAGGAGGCTACATGAAAATTTCGAAAATGTTTGTAATTATTTCTTTAATAACAGGTATGTTAATATTAACCAGTGCCTCAGAAGTTTCGGAAATTCGAAAAAATCTTAAAGAAACCCCTCATGTTGCCGAAAACCACTTTATGATGGCCCTTGTCTACTACTTTGAAGAAGACTTCTCAAATGCTTTAGAACATTTTATTACAAGTTTCAGACTGAATAGAAAAATTTTAGAAAATAAAGACTACGGTATGCTCGATAAACTAAGTAATTATGTTCGTAACCAGGCCCTTTATTCAAATGACTTTGATTTAAAATTCAACGGAGCTCTGTTTCTTAGAATAACAGGATATTCAAATTATGCTCAGAAAGAACTTAAAAAAATGCTTATGAGGGAAAATAGTGCGGAAAACAAACAGAGAATATTAAGAATTATAAATTCTATGAGCTTTCTTGAGACAATGTAAGATTTATATTTCTTTTAATCGTTCTCCTGCCTTTTCTGCCCATAAAGTATTTGAAAACTCATTTTTTATTCTTCGATAATATTTTCTGGCCTCATCTAATTCATCCATTTTTTCATAGCATACAGCAATTCTATATAAAGCAATAACCGAATTTTCCGATGAATAATAGTTGTTTATAATTCGATTATAATATCTTACAGCTCTTTCAAAGTTTTCAGTTTCTTCAAGAATAGCCCCGGTAAAATATATTACATCATCAAAATAAACAGACTCAGGAAAATTATTAAAAAATGTCCTTATATTTTTGGAAGCTTCCTGATAACGATTCTGTCGCATTAAATCCAGTATCTTCTGAAACAGTTTATTTTCATCAGGACCTTCAGATTCTAAAGTACCGCTATCACGGTCGAAAGAATCAACATCATTTTTCACTCTAAAATCTTCAGACTCTGAATTTTCCTCTTTATCTGGTTTTAATGCTTCACGTATTTTAGATGCGGTTTGATGAGAAATTATATTATTATCAAGCAGTTGTTGAACACTTCTAATCTTATTATTTTTCCTGTACTCAAGTATTTTCATTGCATCAAGCATATCAATACCGGTTTTTACAAGCATTTCATCCAGCGAAACTGTATTAAGCTCAAGTGAAAAAACAGGTATAAGGCAAGAAAATAAAAAAATTAATATTAATAAATAAGAGATTTTCATATTGTTATATTATTAAATTTTAAATTAAAAAGCAAATAATCTATCACAAATTATAGCGGCTGCGGCTCTCACCGATAGATGATTAAAATCCGAACCATACTGAACAGGTTCCAGAATATAATCAGCTTTTTGAGTTATAATTGAATCTAATCCCCAACCAGTACCAAAAATTAAATAAAATTGAGTATTTTTATTCTCAGAGATTATGTTTTTCATATCCTTGTATAATATACTATTTGTGTGTTTTTTTGCATCAGTAATTATATATTTTATATTTGAAGCCGAAGTTTGAACATCTTCAAGTCTATTATACTGTTTTACTTTTTCTAACGCCTTTTTCCTGTCTGGATTATTAATACCACCTTCTCCCTTTATCCAGTATTTTAGCATATCATTTAATATTTTTTTCTGACTTTCAAGTCTGTTTACAAGTGATAATTCATTTAATCTATAGGTTCTAACAGTTCTTGATATATCATGCACATCAATATTTGTAATTGATGTTTCTATTAAATTACCAAATTTATTTACTATATTATTATGAAGTAATACAAGATTAACGTTTTTCATTAAAATGCTCCATCAAAAAAATTATTTCGTCTTTATTTAATTTATATTTTTTAAAAACCTCAGGTCTTTTTTTTATTGTTTTTTTTAAAGACTCTTTTTTTAAAAAAGATTTTATATCAGAATGATTCCCTTTTTTTAAAACTGCCGGCACTTTATTATTATAATAATTAAAAGGTCGGGTATACTTAGAAGCCTCTATTAAACCGTTTTCAAATGAATCTTTTTCTACATTTTCTTTTTTGGTAAAACCCGGGAAAAAACGGCTCATACATTCAAAAACTGTAAGGGCCGCAAGCTCGCCACCATTTAAAATAAAGTCCCCAACTGAAACTTCATCATCAATATAAGTGTTTAATCGATTATCTATTCCCTCATATCTTCCACATATAAAAGTTAGTGAATCTTTTTTTGAAAATTGTCTTGCCATTTTATTATTGAATTTTTTTCCGCCGGGAGACATTAACAGCTTGAGACCAGGTTTTTTTATTGAATTAACTGCATTCATAATAACATCAATTTTTAATAAAACACTTTTTCCTGTTCCATAACAGTAATCATCTACCTGTCTGTAACTTCCATTACCAAAATCCCTTATGTTAATTATATTAATTTGCACTTCAGATTTTTTTATATATCTTCCTATCATTGCATGTTTTAGATAATCATTGATTATTTCCGGAAAAAGAGTTACAAAATTAATATTCTTCATCTTTTTGCCAGTATATATTTATTATTTTCTCTTTTAGATTAACTTCCTTAATATGCTCTTTTATAAACGGAATAAGCTCTTCATTATTCAGTACAATATAAGAACAGAACCTGTTTGAATAAAAGCTTTCTACAGTTCCCTGAACTTTATTTAGTTGGTTGATAACTTTAAACCCTTTTAACTCTTCAATAGTGTAAGTGCCCTTTATATCATTATCTGAATCTTTCAATTCTGAAAAAAGTTCTTCTTTTTTTAAATAAATAGAATTATTTATTAGTTTTTGCGCCTCATTTAGAGTATTTATATTTTCAAAAAAAATTTTGATATGTTTATATGATTTAACTGAAAAACTATTTACTTCAAGCCTGTTTTTTTTTACATATAAAAATTCAACTTTGTTTTCAAATAAATAAAAGAACTCAGGATATATAAAAATCCTGAGTCCCCCTTTTAATCCAAAAGTTTTTGATACAAATCCAATTTGAACAAAATCTTTATTTAACTCTTCATAAGTTTCTAAATTCAACAACCTCGCCATTATTTACAATTATTTCCCCATTAGAAATTTTTTGAAAAAGATTATCGCCAAGAGCTACTTCAATTGGAGATTCAAGATTTCCCTGATAAAACTCTTTACCAAAATCTAAACTTTCTATTTCAGACTTCTTTTTATTCATTTCAGAAAGCTGAATTTTAACTTTATGCATTTCTCCCTGAATCTGACTAATTAAATTCTGATTGTCACCAACCTGTTTAACTCTCTCGTTTAAAGAGTTCATAGTTGTATTAAGCTGTTTTTCGGCGTCTTTTATCTGCTTCCCAAGCTCTTCCTTCAATTCAGGTGTTACAATTGATTTAACACTTATCTTTCTGTTAATTACAACACTCATAAAAACTCCTTCAATTTTTATTGAAGAACCTCAACCATAACCTTTTTATTATCTTTAGTTGTTGCTGCTTTAGTTATTGTTCTAATCGCGTTGATGGTTCTACCTTTTTTGCCAATTAATTTCCCAACATCTTCCTCGGCAACTTTAACTTCATAAATAGTAGTTTTTTCACCGTCAATTTCTTTAATCTTAATTCCTTCTTTATCATCAACTACAGCTTCAATCATATACTTCAATAATTCCTGCATTATAATCCTCCAGAGAAATTAATTATTTTATTTCTTGTGTTTCATATTATGTATTTTTTCTAAAATACCATGTTTCTGAAAAAGATGTTTTACTGTATGACTAGGTTGTGCTCCTTTCCTGAGATAGTCAACAGCTGCTTCTTCATCAAATTCTACAACAGCAGGTTCAGTCAGGGGTTTATAAATCCCCAGTTCTTTAATCACCTTACCGTCTCTTGAGGTTCTTCCATCTGCAACAACAATTCGATAATGAGGTTGCTTCTTTGTTCCAAATCTTTTAAGTCTAATTTTTACCGCCATATTTCCTCCTGTTTATTAAAAAGGCATGCCTGACATTTTGCCAAACATTTTTTCCATTTTACCCATATTTTTCATCATTTTTTTCATATCTTCAAACTGCTTTAAAAGCCTGTTAACCTGAGAAACTTTTGTGCCGCTGCCATGTGCTATTCTTTTTTTACGGGAGGCCCCTATAATTGAAGGTCTGATTTTCTCTTCCTTTGTCATTGAGTTTATTATAGCCTCCACAACAACAAGCTCATTTTCATCCACTTCAACATTTTTCATCTTGGAGGCCCCTGGTAACATTTTTAAAATGTCACCTATAGAACCCATTTTTTTAATTTGCTGAAGCTGTTTATAAAAATCCTCAAAAGTAAACTGGGCTTTTTTCAGCTTCTTCTCTAGTTTCTTAGCCTCTTCCTCATCAAAATTTTTCTGGGCTTTTTCAACAAGACTAAGCACATCACCCATACCTAGAATTCGACCAGCCATTCTGTCAGGATGGAAAGTTTCAAGCTGATTTATTTTTTCTCCAACACCCACCAGTTTAACCGGCTGTCCAGTTACTTTTTTAACTGACAGAATTGCTCCTCCACGTGCATCGCCATCAAGCTTTGTCAATACAAGTCCTGTTAAGCCAATTTCATCATTAAACTTCTGGGCCACATTAACCGCATCCTGCCCTGTCATAGCATCAACTGTCAGAAGACATTCATCCATCTCTGTCGTGGATTTTATGTTTTTAAGCTCAAGCATAAGTTCTTCATCAATATGAAGTCTGCCTGCCGTATCAACAATCAATACTTCTATACCTTTCGGGCGGGCATATTCCTCGGCTGCCTTAACTATATCCTGAGGCTTTTCTTTATCGCCCATATCAAAAACTTCAACATCAATGCTTTTTCCAAGAACCTTAAGCTGATTTATTGCAGCCGGACGATATATATCACCAGCCACAAGCATAACTTTTTTATTCTGCCCCTTAAGGTTATAGGCAAGTTTTGCACAGCTTGTAGTTTTACCAGAGCCCTGAAGTCCGACCAGCATAATTCTGGTCATCCTATTGGAGTTAAAATTTAATTTTTCATTTTTTGAACCAAGTATTTCTATTAATTCTTCATGTACAACCTTCACTACCTGATGACCAGGCGTAAGACTTTTAAGAATCTCAGTTCCAAGAGCCTTCTCTTTTACAGATTTGATGAAATCTTTTACAACTTTAAAATTAACATCTGATTCAAGAAGAGCAAGTTTAATTTCACGTAATGAAACATTAAGGTCTTTTTCGGTAAGTTTCCCTCGACCTTTCAACTTGTCAAATATGCTATTTAATCTGTCACCTAAATTCTGAAACATAATTAAAAATCCTAATTTTTAGTTTAACAAATATAAAACAAAATTCATTATTTGTCAACAGTTATAACGCCATTATTTTGTGTTGCAATAAAAATTTCATTTTCAAAAAAAGCTATATCTCTTATACGGTAGCCATTTCCACCCTCTACAGCCACAGGTCTTTCTGGAGTACCAGCGAATTTATATAATCCTCTGCCTGTTCCAAAGTAAACGTTTTCATCATCATGTGCAACTGTTAAAATCACAGGATAATCAATTCCGTCTCTTTTATTGTAAAGCTTAAAACTGCTCCCGTCATATGTAACAATGCCTCTGTTGGTACCAAAATAAAAGACTCCCTCAAAGTAGTCCGTGCTCAATATTCTATCAGTTGGTAGAAATGAGTTGGAAGGAAATTTTGTCGTTATGTTACGCCATCTTCCGTTTTCATAAATATAAACTCCGTTTTTTAAAGTGCCTGCAACAATAATATTTTTTTGCGACACACTTTTTAAGGAGGTTATATGGTCGGCAGAAAATTCTCCATAAAAATCACCTTCCTGTCCTCTTCCTGTTATTTTATCCCAGTTTCCAGAATTTGTATCCCATACATACAAACCTGAATCAAAAGTTCCTATCCAAAGATGACTTCCCTCAACTGCAAGTGTTTCAATATAATTACTTTCTAATATCGAATTAGAGGTATCAATTGAACTCCAGACATTTTCTCCAGGCTCATAAATGCTTAAACCTCCTTCAGTAGCAACATAAAGTTTATTACTAATACAAACCATATCATTAATCCGGTTATCAACAATAAAAGAATTTCCCGAAACTCTTTTAATCTCATTTGTCGTTATTCTATCATAATCAGAATATAATTTTTTAATTATCTGTCCGTTGGAATATAGATTTAACCCATTATATGTTCCTATCCATAAATAACTCCCATCCACGCAGAATGAAGTAACATAGTTATCAGTAATTTCTCTTGAAGAAAAAAAAGTGTTTTTACTGAGCTGTTTTGAACTTATATTAATTATAAAAACAAAACAGACCAGCAATATTAGAATTTTTTTCATATTTCCTCCATATTTTAATCTAAAAGTGCCGACGTAAATTCTTCAGCTTTAAACTCTTTTAAATCATCAATCCCTTCGCCTATACCAATATATTTAACCGGTACTTTCAATTCCTTTACAATTGGTAGAATAATTCCTCCCCTGGCCGTTCCGTCCATTTTTGTCAGAACAATTCCATCCACATCTGCTGCCTGACTAAAAACTCTTGCCTGTATTAAACTATTTTGTCCTCCAGTTGCGTCTATAACAAGAAGTACTTCTGTTGGTATTTTACCCGCAGTTTTTTTTATAACTTTTTTTATTTTTTGGAGTTCTTTCATTAAATTTTCTTTATTATGTAATCTACCCGCAGTATCTACAATAATTAAATCCTTTTTATTTGAAAGACCGGATACCACTCCGTCATAAACTACCGAGGCAGAATCAGACCCTTCCTTATGTTTAATTATAGAAGACTTGCTTCTCTGAGACCAAATTTCAAGCTGCTCGATAGCCGCCGCCCTGAAAGTATCTCCAGCCACAAGCAGAGTATTTTTATTATTTTTTTCAGCATTATATGCGATTTTACCAATTGTGGTTGTTTTACCAACACCATTCACCCCAACTACCAGCAATATTTTTGGGTAAACTTCTTCTTCTGTATTTTTTACTTTATTAAAAACTTCTAAAAACTCATTTTTTAACATTGAAATAACATCATCTGAGTTTTTTACTTCACCAAGTGTTGCTTTTCTTTCGATTTTTTGAATAAACTCAAGCGAAAGCTCATAACCTAAATCACTTTTTATAAAAAGTTCTTCCAGCTCTTCAAAAGCTTCCTCGTCCAGATTACTGAAGTTAAGTATTTTTCTTATATTATAAGTGAAATTTTCTCTTGTTTTTGAAAGCCTTTTTTTTAACTTGTGAAACCAGCCCATAGAAGAATTTTCTTGGCTTTCAACTGGATTTTGCACTTCTTTTTCTGAATCTTTAACTTCTTTTTCGGTCTGCTTTAATTTTTCTTCTTCTTTTTTTTTAAAAATATTCCATATTTTTGCCATTTCATTCTCCTTTTTCAAAACAAATAAAGCGAGTGGTCAGGCCCACATAAAAGTAAAAGGCTTTCAGCTTAGTAAAATCACCTAACGGTGATAGTAAATGGTCTAAAGACCAAGTAATAATGTGAGAGCAACTTCGTTGCGAATAGAGCCTCTACAATGCGTTATTAGCAAATGCATAAAAGCTGGACTCCGGCACAAAACATAGCCGGAGTGACAATTCATTTTGTTTATCCGCAACCCCCAGGTTGCTCTTTTCGTGAGTATAACGAACTCTCTCGGACAATTTATTGTCCTCTCACTGATTCTGTTTTTGCTTTTAAACTCAAGCAACCCAATTAACTCAAATCACATTTTATCTAAATCTATTTTATCATATAATTCTTTAATTTTATATTTTAATCTTAAAGCAGCTGGATTTCTACGATAGGCTTCCTTAAAATAAAAAAGGGCCCTCTCGTAATTATTTATCTTTTCATAAATTATACCAATTTGCTCCCAGATTACACTCTTTTCAGAGTACAAAAGAGTTTTTGCATAATAATCAAAAGCTCTATTATATTCCTGTTTTTTAAAAAAAATATTTCCAAGTTCAAAATAGGATTTTGGATTATTATAAAAATTAACAGATTTTTTTAAAAACTCAAGCTGTTCACTTTGAGCCGAAACATTCAGTGATTTTGAAAAAAAATAATCTGAAATATTTTTTTTAATTATAAAAAAGGGGGAGGCAATTAAAGATAAATATAATAAAGAAGTACAAAAAATACATAAAAATCTCAAATTATGTTTTATTTTACATTTGAGTTTTAAATGAAAAAAAAATGAAAAAAACATCAATATTACAAATGAAGTTGAAACCATATGAAGCGGAAAATCAAAAAAGGCAAAAACCAGGGTAAAAATCAAAAAATATTTAAATTCAGAATGTTTTTTTTCCAATTTAAAGAAAAAATGAAAAAATAATAAGGCTATTATAAAAATTCCCCCGCCCTGTGCAAGCAACTGTAAAAACTCATTATGACTCTGCATGGCATAAATATCTGGAGGAATCCATTTTATGAAAACATCATTAATTACCTCGCCCTGAAAATGAAACCAGGCATTTTTAAAATTTCCAAAACCAGTACCGGTCAAAGGATAGTTTAAAAACTGCGATAATGCATTTAACCATATATAAATTCTCTGCATAACAGATTCATTAAATAAAGTTGTTCTAAAACCCGCATAAATACCGATAAACAAAACCAGTAATCCTGTCAGATTATAATATTTTTTATTTTTATAAATATAAAAAAGAAAAACACAAAATAAACCCAGAATTACACTTCTTGTTCCAAGATATCCAATAAGTAAAATAGTTAATAAAATATCTATCTTTAGTATTTTTTTATACTTCACTTTGCTTAAAAGATAGAATCCAGAAAAAATTGAAACTCCTGCAAGAAAAGAAGCAGGATTAACTCCTCCTACTGTACCGGTTATAACTTTTCTTCCCTCTATAGGAAAAAAAAGAAAAATATTGTTAATTTGAAAAATAAGCAGTACTTTGTGAAAAAAAAGTAGATTATGAAGTATTAAAATAGAAAAAAATTTATTTTTATTGTTATAGCTTTTAAAATATAAATAAAATATAAAAGCAGAACATGTAAAAAAATAATATTCATGAAAATCGTCTATATTAAAATGATTTTTATTAATATTAAAAATTAAATTAAGTAAAAAAGTTAATAAAATAATCAAATAAACTATAACTTCTTTATTATTTAAAATTCTTTTCTCTAAAAGAAAAAAAAGACATAAAAAAGTTGCAAAAATACTGAATGCAATTTCTTTTTCCTGTAAAAAAGGGAAATAAAAACCGGGCACATATAAAAAAAGAAAGCTGATGGCCATTAATAAAAAAAAAGTCTTTTTCATTTAAATTTATTGTTTCCTTGAGAATTTATGCCCTGAAATAAGGCTTCTTAAATATTTACAGGCTTGAGTTTAGCAAAAAATAGAAATTTTAACCTGTAGACACTTAAACAACAGTTAAGTTGACTAAAGTCAACAGTAAACGACTAATGGTCGAGTAAAGTCGATTATCATC